>DATDPG010000190.1 GCA_035292885.1 Bdellovibrionota bacterium
ACTCGAGCTGGCGGCCTCCGATCGTCAGCGGGGGCGAAATCGTCAGTACATTTCCGTTCATGCCGCTCGGGAGAATGATGAGGCCCTTGGCCAGCGCCCGCTTGGCGACGTCGAAGGCCAGTCCGGTCCGTCGGTCCTGGCTCAGCGCCAGGCCGATCATGAATCCGCGGCCCCGAACTTCCTCAATCATCGGGAGAGATCTCTGCCAGCTTCGCATCTCCGTCATCGCCTCCCGGCCGAGGCGGTCGGCACGGGTAGCCAGGTCTTTGTTTTCGATCTCATGAATCGACGCCAGTGCAGCGGCACAGCCGAGGGGATGTCCGAGAAATGTATTCGTGTGCAAAGCTTCGCCGGTGGATACCGGCCAGCCATGCATCACGGCTTCGGTTCCGACACAAGCGGCAAAGGGGAGAGTGCCGGTGAGGGCTTTTCCCACGCAGAGCAAATCCGGCACCACCTTCTCCCGGTCCACGGCGAATCGGGTGCCGGTCCGGCCAAAGCCGGTCATGATTTCGTCGGCGATGAGAACCAAGTGGTTCCGGTTGGCGAAATCTCGAATTTCGCGCAGCCATCCCTGCGGCGGCACGATCACTCCTGCGCGCCCCTGGATCGGTTCCAGCAAAATCGCTCCCACAGGAACTTGGGTTTTTTGGGATTCATTTACGATCTGCTGAAGTTCCGCAATCGATTGCTCGATGACTTCGCGGTTGCGATCGTTCTGATAACGGGGAAAACGTGCGCGTCGGGCGAACTGCCCCAATTGTCGGTGAAAAGGCTCCCGAAATTTCAGTTGGCCGCTCACCGCGAGCGTCCCGTAACTCAAACCGTGGTACGCCCCTTCAAAACTGATAACCCCCGGTCGACCTGAAACCAGGGCTGCCGTTTTGAGTGCCGCCTCCACGGCTTCGGAACCGGAAGAACAAAGAATGGCCTGCGCACCGGGCTGGGGAAACGCAAGAGTCAGCCACTCCAGCAATTCGACTTTGATGGCGGGCGGATGCACGTCGCCCATGCCGTGGGGCAATCGCGCCAACTGCCGGCTGATCGCGGCGGTCACGGCGGGTTGACGATGGCCCAGACTCGCTACGCCGAACGCCGCTGACAAATCGACGAAAATATTTCCATCGACATCTTGTACGTTCGATCCGTGCGCCTGTTCCCAAAAGACCGGAAAATCGTTGCTGATATACGTGATTCCGGGCGCCTCGACTTTGCCGAGCCGTTTGCCGAGGTCGATAGAGCGCGGTCCGGGGATCGGCGAGCGGATCATTCCGATCTGTTCCCCAAACGGAAGACGTTCGTTCATGCAAACGACCTTCCGAGATTTTGGATAATTCGGACCCATGCGGAGGAATCCAAACGCGGCGCCTGGAGATAATTTGTATTCTCTTCCACGTGAGTAATGCTGCTCATGCCGGCGAGTGCCGTGTGAAGGCCCGGTGTCGCGGCGACGAACGAAATCGCCCGCTGGGCATCCGTTCTCACCCCCTTAAATTCCGCGGCGAGGGGAGCGGGCAGCTGGCCCAAGAGTTTCCCCTGAAAAAGCGGCACACTGGCCATCACGAGGATGTTCGCCTCGGCCGCGGCATGAAGAAACGGGACCAATCGCCCTTTCCACATTTGAGTGGGAGCCACGGCCGCCTCCCGGTAAACGAAATTAAAGGGCAGCTGGACGACACTGAAACGATGTCGCTCTCCGCCTGCCGATTTCGCGATTTCAAGAATTCGTTCCAGTGACAGGTGATTGCGAACGCTCGGCGGAACGCGAAAACCGTCCCACGTGGCCAGTCCGTATCGCACGATGGCACCGTTGGCGGCCTCCTCCTCTAGAGCCGAAAAGGCGGAGCCGAGCCGTTTTTCAAATTCCGGGTTGTCGATCTCTTCCAGTTGGGTTTCGACGTTGTGCAGGTAATAGATATCGATCGTATCGAGACCGAGGTTTTTCAAGCTCGAATGGAGTTGATGCCGAACATAATCCGGATGCATCGAGTGACAACCGGCGACGATGTCTTGGGGACGGATAATCCCAGAATCAAAGAAAGTTTCCTGGAGGTAGGCCATCGGGTCTCTCGGAGGGGCGCCGTCGAACGATAGAAATCCTCCCTTTGTGGCGATCACGATCTCGTCTCGGCGGACGGCCCCGTTCTCGATGGATCGGCGAACGGCCTCGCCGACGGATCGTTCGCTTCTCTGGAACCGATAATTGATCGCCGTGTCGACGACGTTGATCCCTTTTTGAAGAGCTTCGGCGACGGCCTCGGTATAGCGTTGATCGGTTTCCTCGTCATGGGAGCCGAGATACGTGCCGATCCCTAAATCCGAGATACGAATCCCGGCGTTTTCCCGGTAATGAGCGGAATCGACCTGCTGTTGCTTCCGAGCGTAACGCCCGGTCCCTTCGGCCGTTGCTTTTCCCCCAATCGCCAATGAATCCTCCTGAACCTTGTGAAACCGAGAAAGACGCAAACAATCACTGCCCGGCGGGAAGGTCAATACTCCTCTTGCAGAACTCTGCAGGACTGTTTCAATGGAGGCGCTATGAATCACCCCCCCGTGCTCAAGTCAGCGGAATTGGAAATGGCGCTCACGGACCTTCCCGGCTGGAAAGTATCCGGAGTGGCGATACAAAAAACGTTTAAATCACAATCATTTATGGAAGGAATCTCGAAAATGGTTGAGATAGCGAGGTTGGCCGAGGAACTCGATCATCATCCGGATATGTTCATCCATTATCGGGACGTGACCTTTTCCTGCTGGACCCACGTGTCGGGAGGTGTGACCGCAAAGGACATCGATCTGGCCCACCGGGTCGAAAGGATTTGGGCCGGATAACGATGCTTCATGGCTAATGCCGAAGAATTAAGCCGAACCGGCGGCTCTTGATCCTCGCCGTGCCGTTGGTCGGGTTTCCGTCCAGGTCGATACCGTTGATCTTGTCGTTTACATAATATTCCGGCGTTTCAGCCGCTTCGTGAATTCCGATGTCGACCCGGATTTTTTCTATCCGCGCAAGTTCGGCCGGGGAGGGTTGATCCGGAAGGAACCAGTCATTGGCGTCTGAAGCGTCGAATCGGAGAAAGGCTACCCGTTCGATTCGGAGAGACGGACTTTCATCCGGAGCCATTCGCTGAAGTGTCGCATATGGAGGCGTTCCGGAGAGTTCGTATCGTATCGTTCCCTTCTCATCTTCCAGGACGATCCAGGAAAGACCCTTTTCCTTCACTTTGGCGGTGGGCGCCGATTCCAAATCCGCGCGAAGCTCGGTTTCAAAGCTCGCTGTCGGTTGCAGCGCCGGATCGGATCCCTTTCGCCGAAAC
>DATDPG010000191.1 GCA_035292885.1 Bdellovibrionota bacterium
TGGAGAAGACTGAATTTACGGTCACGCTGAAGAGTTCCGGTGACAAAAAGATCCAGGTGATCAAAGTGGTCCGCGCCCTTACGGGATTGGGCCTCAAGGAGGCCAAGGATCTGGTGGACGGCGCTCCCAAGGTCGTCAAAGACGGCGTCAACAAAGAAGATGCCGCCAAGATGAAGGCGGAGCTCGAAAAGGAAGGCGCAACGGTCGACGTTTCGTAAGGCCGGAGCCCCTTCTGACGATTCGGATCAACCAAGTTCATCGATCGCTTACCGCCCGCCGGGCGGGGGGTGATCGTGTTGTCTTTGCGGAATAAGGAGAGATCGATGGGATCGCTTTCAAGCCACATGTACCGTCAGCGGAAGAATTTTTCGAAAATCAAACAGGTCGTCGACATCCCGAACCTGATCGATATCCAGCGGCAATCGTACGAGAACTTTCTGCAGTCGGACGTCGCCGAACAGGAAAGAAAAGACATCGGCCTCCAGGCGGTGTTCAAGTCGGTTTTCCCGATCAAGGATTTCAACGAGACCGCGTCGCTGGAGTTCGTGTCATTCAAACTCGACACGCCGAAATATGACGTCGAGGAGTGCCATCAACGGGGCATGACGTACGCCGGACCGCTTAAAGTAGTCGTGCGCCTGGTGGTTTGGGATACCTCCGAAGGCGCAAGCCCGCAGTCGATCCGGGACGTCAAGGAGCAGGAAGTTTACTTCGGTGAAATTCCGCTCATGACGGCCAACGGGACCTTCATCATTAACGGGACCGAGCGCGTCGTGGTAAGCCAACTTCATCGCTCGCCGGGCGCCTTCTTTGATTCCAGCAAGGACAAAACGGGGAAGAGCACGGTTCAGTTTTCGGCCCGGATGATTCCCTACCGCGGCTCCTGGCTCGATTTCGAGCTGGATCACCGCGACATGGTGTATGTCCGCATCGACCGGCGACGGAAGCTTCCCGCCACGGTCCTTCTTCGCGCGCTGGGGTACAACGACGAAGAAATTCTGAACTTTTTCTATCAGGCCGAAGACATCAAAATCGGCGCCAAAGGCGTTCTTTCCAAGAACGTCATTCTGGATCTCTTGCCGGGACAGAGAGCCTGTCGGGACATCAAACATCCCAAGAACGATGAAATTTTGGTGAAAAAGAACCGAAAGTTCACCAAGTTTTCCGTTCGAAAACTGGAAGAGGCGGGGCTGAAAGAGATTCCGACGGTTCTCGAAGACATTATCGGTCGGGCCGCGGCCCATGACATCGGGGACCCCAAGACGGGCGAAGTCCTCCTCGAGGTCAATAAGCCGCTCACCGAGGAAGCCTTCGAAGAAATGGTCAAGCGGAACGTAAAGACGCTACCGCTTCTTTATATAGATGGGATCAACGTCTCTGCGGCGCTTCGCAACACGTTGATGGCGGATCACATCAACAATACGAACGAAGCGTTGCTGGAGATCTATGCTCGTCTACGGCCCGGGGACCCGCCTACACTGGAGACCGCCACCGGATTTTTTGAGAATCTCTTTTTCAATCCGGAACGGTACGATCTTTCCACGGTCGGACGGCTCAAGATCAACCATAAATTCGGACTTAAGACCGATTTGAGCGTTCGCACTCTGGAGAAGGAAGACATTCTCCACACCGTTAAGTACTTGATCGATCTCAAGAACGGGCGAGGGGAGGTCGACGACATCGACCATCTCGGCAACCGGCGCGTACGCGCCGTGGGCGAACTGGTCGAAATCCAGTACCGCATCGGTCTCGTTCGAATGGAACGAGCCATCAAAGAGCGGATGAGCTTGCAAGAAGTCGACACGCTGATGCCGCACGAACTGATCAACTCCAAGCCGGTGACGGCGGTGATCAAGGAGTTTTTCGGCTCCAGCCAGCTTTCGCAATTCATGGATCAAACCAATCCGCTTTCGGAAGTCACGCACAAGCGGCGGCTTTCGGCGCTGGGTCCGGGAGGACTCACGCGGGAACGGGCCGGATTCGAGGTGCGGGACGTGCATCCCACACACTACGGCCGAATCTGTCCAGTCGAGACCCCGGAAGGTCCGAACATCGGTTTGATCGCTTCGCTTTCCACGTTCGCTCGCGTGAACGAATTCGGTTTTATCGAGACGCCGTATCGAAAAGTGTTGAAAGGCCGAGTGACCGACGAAGTTCAGTTCTATTCGGCTCTGGAGGAGGCCACACACGTCATCGCGCAGGCCAACGCGCCGATCGACGGCAGAGGAAAGTTCACGTCGGAACTGGTGTCGGCGCGTAAGGCGGGGAACTTCATCAATGTGTCGCCCGAAGAGGTGACGCTGATGGACGTGTCGCCCAACCAGCTGGTTTCGGTGGCGGCGTCGCTGATCCCGTTCCTTGAGAACGACGACGCGAACCGCGCGCTCATGGGATCCAACATGCAGCGGCAGGCGGTTCCTCTTCTCAAGACGGAAGCTCCGATCGTGGGGACCGGGATCGAAGCGATTGTGGCGCGGGATTCAGGAGCGGCCCTTGTGGCGGCCAACGACGGAACGGTCGACAGCGTGGATGCGGGGAGGATTGTGATCAAGGCCGACCGGAGAGGCAAAGAGTCCACCGGCGCGGAAGTCGATATTTACAATCTCATTAAGTATCAGCGTTCCAACCAGGCCACGTGCATCAATCAACGACCCCTGGTCCGAAAAGGGGACCGCGTGCGCCGCAGCGATGTCATCGCCGACGGGCCCGCCACGGAAAGAGGCGAGCTGGCGTTGGGGCAGAACGTGGTCGTCGCGTTCATGCCTTGGGGCGGATACAACTTCGAAGATTCGATTCTGCTCTCCGAGCGGTTGGTCCGTGAGGACGTGTTCACGTCGATTCACATCGAAGAGTTCGAAACCGCGGCGCGAGACACCAAGCTCGGCAAAGAGGAAATCACGAGGGATATTCCGAATGTGGGCGAAGAGGCTCTCGGGAACCTGGACGATTCGGGGATCATCCGAATCGGAGCCGAGGTGAAACCGGGCGATATTTTGGTCGGAAAGGTCACCCCCAAGGGCGAAACGCAGCTATCGCCCGAGGAAAAACTTCTGCGCGCCATTTTCGGCGATAAAGCGGGAGACGTGAAAGATACCTCCCTTCGCGTGCCGCCCGGAACCGCCGGAATCGTCATCAACGCCAAGATCTTTTCGCGAGAGGGGGTCGACAAAGATACCCGCGCGAAAGAGATCGAAGACATGGAAACGCGAAGACTTCTTCAGGATCAGGAAGACCAGATCAAGATCGTAAAAGAGTCCGCGTACGAAAGGATTCGGGAACTTTTGAAAGGCGAGACCTCGGCCGTCCGGCTGACGGACGACAAAGGCGAGACGCTTCTCTCGAAAGGCAAACTCCTGGACGATGAGGTGCTCAAAGGGGTGCCCCGTTACCGTTGGAAGGAAATTTCCGTCGTGAAAGGGGACAAAGTGGAAACCGAAATCCAGACCATTCTGGACAATCTCGGGGAGCAAGTGGAGTTCGTGAAGTCCGCTTTCAACGAAAAAATCGACCGCCTAAAGGCCGGCGATGAACTCCCTCCGGGGGTCATCAAGATGGTGAAGGTCTATGTGGCGATCAAACGGAAAGTCTCCGTGGGCGACAAGATGGCGGGAAGGCACGGCAACAAAGGCGTCGTCTCCCGCATATTGCCGGACGAAGACATGCCGTACCTGGCCGACGGAACAGCGGTGGACATCGTTCTCAATCCTCTCGGCGTTCCGTCCCGAATGAACGTGGGACAGATTTTGGAAACCCATCTCGGGTGGGCGGCCAAGGGCTTAGGAACCGCGATTCAGCAACAGATCGAGGAGAAATTCGGAGCCGACAAGCTTCGAAAATTCTTCACGAAGATCTTCGGATCGAACGGAGTTCAGAAGTTGATCGATGGCATGTCGGATGAGGAAGTCATGTCCTCCGCCCGGCGGATGGGGAAAGAAGGCATCTTCATGGCCACGCCGGTTTTCGACGGCGCCGTCGACGCCGATATCAAAGCGCTGCTGGAAACCGCGGGACTACCGACGTCGGGCCAGTCGATGTTGTGCGACGGTCGCACCGGCGAGCCGTTCAAGCACGCGGTGACGGTGGGGGTCATGTACATGATGAAGCTCCATCATTTGGTGGACGATAAGATTCACGCCCGGTCCATCGGTCCGTATTCCCTCGTCACGCAGCAACCGCTGGGCGGGAAAGCCCAGTTCGGCGGCCAGCGTTTGGGTGAAATGGAAGTCTGGGCTCTGGAAGCGTACGGAGCCGCGTATTCGCTGCAGGAATTTCTGACGGTGAAGTCGGACGACATCAGCGGCCGGACGCGGATGTACGAATCGATCGTCAAAGGCGAATACACGCTCGAATGCGGCTTGCCCGAATCGTTCAACGTCTTGTTGAAGGAATTGCAGGCGCTGGCGCTGGACGTAAAGCTCATTGAATCGGGCCAATCGCAGGTCGCGGAGACGGCGGGCCAGGAAACATCCAAGGCCGCGGCATAGAGGAGAGGAATCATGGAAGATATTTTTAGTTTCTTTGAGAAGCCGAAGGATCCCCTTTCGTTCGAGGCCGTGCACGTCAAGCTCGCGTCGCCCGAGAAAATCATCGAGTGGTCGTACGGCGAGGTGAAAAAGCCCGAGACAATCAATTACCGTACGTTTAAGCCCGAGCGCGACGGCCTGTTTTGCGCGAAAATCTTCGGTCCCGTCAAAGACTACGAGTGTAACTGCGGAAAATACAAGCGGATGAAACACCGGGGCGTCGTTTGCGAAAAATGCGGCGTCGAGGTCATTCAGTCCAAAGTGCGCCGAGACCGGATGGGCCACATCGGTCTGGCCACGCCCGTGGCGCACATCTGGTTCTTAAAGTCGCTTCCCAGCCGAATCGGAGCTTTGCTGGATGTGACGCTCAAAGAGCTGGAGCGGGTGATCTATTTCGAGTCGCACATCGTCACCGACCCCAAGAAGACAAAACTTGAAAAAGGGGACGTTCTTTCCGAAGACGAGTTCCAGGAAGCGATCGAAAAATACGGCGAGGAGTCGTTTGAAGCCGGAATGGGCGCCTCGGCCATCAAACGGTTTCTCAAGGAAATGAATCTGGACGAGCTGGGCAAAAAGCTCCGCAAAGAAATGCGGGAATCGAGCTCGGAAGCGAAACGGAAAAAGATCGCGAAGCGCCTTAAAGTGGTCGAGGCTTTCCGGGAATCGAGCAATCATCCGGATTGGATGATTCTCGACGTCGTCCCGGTGTTGCCGCCCGATCTTCGGCCGTTGGTGCCGTTGGACGGAGGGCGATTCGCGACATCCGACTTAAACGATCTCTATCGGCGAGTGATCAACCGGAACAACCGTCTTAAGCGGTTGCTGGAGCTCAATGCTCCGGAAATCATCATCCGGAATGAAAAGCGGATGCTTCAAGAGGCGGTGGATGCTCTCTTCGATAACGGCAGGCGTGGAAAGACCATTACCGGTCCGAACAAGCGGCCGCTCAAATCGCTTTCCGACCTCATTAAAGGAAAGCAGGGGCGTTTCCGACAAAACCTTTTGGGAAAACGGGTCGACTATTCAGGCCGGTCCGTCATCGTGGTGGGGCCCGAATTGCGTCTGCATCAGTGCGGCCTCCCGAAATTGATGGCGCTTGAACTGTATAAACCCTTTATTTACAACAAGTTGGAAGAGAAGGGTTTGGTGACGACGATCAAGGCCGCCAAGCGCATGGTGGAGACGGAACAGACGGAAGTCTGGGACGTCTTGGAAGAAGCGGTCAAAGAGCATCCGGTTCTCTTGAACCGAGCGCCGACGTTGCATCGCCTCGGTGTGCAAGCGTTTGAACCGGTGTTGATCGAAGGAAAAGCGATTCAGCTTCACCCGCTCGTATGCATGGCGTTCAACGCCGACTTCGACGGCGACCAGATGGCCGTTCACGTTCCTTTATCGGTGGAAGCGCAGGTCGAAGCGCGCGTCTTGATGATGTCCACGAACAATATTCTTTCTCCGGCGCACGGAAAGCCGGTCATCGTGCCGACGCAAGACATCGTGTTGGGCCTTTACTACCTGACGCGGGACCGGGATTTTGCGACGGGAGAAGGAAAGATTTTTGGAAGTCCCGAGGAGGTTCGCGTGGCGTACGACGCCGGGGAGGTCGAGCTTCACGCCAAGATCAAAGTTCGGATCGAAAGCAAACGGATCGATTCCACGGTCGGGCGAATTCTTCTTCGGGAGATCGTTCCCGCGGGAATCCCGTTTGCGGTCTACAATCGCGTGATGGACAAGAAACAACTCGGAAATTTGATCGATCGGTGTTTCCGGACGTGCGGACAAAAGGAAACGGTCATCTTGGCGGATCGTCTGATGAGACTCGGGTTCGAGAACGCCACAAAAGCCGGAATCTCGATCTGCATGGACGACATGAAAATTCCGACGAAAAAGACGGCGCTTCTCGATGAGACGGAGAAGGAAGTCCACGCGATCCAGAAACAGTACACCGAAGGACTGATCACCGACGGAGAACGCTACAACAAAGTCATCGATATTTGGGCGCAGGTTTCGGAAGAAATCGCGGGCGAAATGTTGCGGGAGCTGGGAACCGAAGTCGTGCAGAACGAGAAGGGGGAAAAACGCCAGGCGCCGAGCTTCAACCCGATTCACATGATGGCCGACTCTGGAGCCCGCGGAAGCGCTCAGCAGATGCGGCAGCTCGCCGGAATGAGAGGTCTGATGGCGAAGCCGTCGGGTGAGATCATTGAAACGCCGATCACGGCGAATTTCAAGGAAGGCCTCACCGTGTTGCAGTACTTCATTTCCACGCACGGCGCCCGGAAAGGTTTGGCCGATACGGCTTTAAAGACGGCCAATTCCGGTTACTTGACCCGCCGTTTGGTCGACGTCGCGCAGGACTGCATCATTACGGATTACGATTGTGGCGCGCTGGACGGTATTTTTGTGACGCCGCTGGTCGAGTCCGGCGAGGTGATCGAACGGTTGGGCGACCGTATCTTGGGCCGGGTGGCTCTCGAGGATGTTCTCGATCCGTTCACGGGCGAAGTCATTGTTCCGGCCAATCAGGAAATCAATGAATCGTACGTGGAAAGGATCGAAGCTTCCGGTTTGGAAAGGGTGAAAATCCGGTCCGTTCTCACGTGCCAGGTTCGTCGGGGAGTCTGTGTCCTCTGCTATGGACGCGATCTTGCGCGCGGTCGACCGGTCAACGTGGGGGAAGCGGTGGGCGTCATCGCCGCGCAATCGATCGGCGAGCCGGGAACTCAGCTGACGATGCGTACGTTCCACGTCGGCGGCACGGCCACGCGGCGAGCCGAACAATCGACTCTCGAATCGCGAAACGACGGCGCGGTGAAGTTCATCAACATTCACACCGTTCGAAACCGGGAAGGAAAGCTCACCGTCATGAACCGGAACGGCGAAATCGCGATCATCGACGACACCGGCCGTGAACGTGAGAGATATCCGATCATTTACGGCGCCCAACTAATCAATGAAGACGGCTCCAAAATAAAAGGAGGAAAGCTTCTCGCCGAATGGGATCCGTACACAATTCCGATTCTCACGGAAGTCGCCGGAGTCATCCGGTTCAACGACATCGTGGAAGGCATGACGATGCAGGAACAGGTGGACACCGTTACCGGTCTTTCGCGTCGCGTAATCGTGGAATCGCGCGATCCGGACGCCCGGCCGCGCGTATCGTTGGTGGACGCGGACGGCAAGCCGGCGAAGTTTGTTCATTCGGGAGCAGATGTGCATTACATGTTGCCCGTCGGAGCGAACCTCATGGTAAGCGACGGGGAAGAAGTCACCTCGGGCGACGTCATTGCGAAAATTCCGCGCGAGACGACGAAGACGAAGGACATCACCGGGGGCCTTCCGCGCGTGGCGGAACTGTTCGAAGCCCGTAAACCAAAGGAGATCGCGGTCATCGCCGAAGTCGATGG
>DATDPG010000192.1 GCA_035292885.1 Bdellovibrionota bacterium
CTCCAACAAAGCGCCTCAACCCTTTGTTTGGACCAAGACCGCCGATCAGATCCTGGAGAAAATCGCCCGCTACGCCTCCGGCACTCTCCAGGCTCATACATGAAAAGAACTATCGCGAATTCACTGACTCAGGACACTAGATTTGCGCTGGGTTTTTCAGGTTGCATTTCATATGGAGCAAAATGCGTCGCTGAGTGATACCGAGAAACGTGTTCTGGTGTGCGAAACGGATCAGTTCTTTGGCACGAATAACGAATGTTTTCAGAGTTCGTTCCACACGGTATTTCCGAAATCGGATTTCGAGGTCGTGCGCGGAGCGAAGCACTTCTTTTTCGCCACTCAGCCGGAAAGGTTCAATACCGTCTTGGGCAGATTCATCGGAACTTTGTCGGGGAGTACGTAGGTCAAATCCGAGGCTCCGGAGTTCCGTACGAATTCTGAAGGGGAAGCAATCCACAAGCCCGCCATGAGCGCTTCCGCACTTCCAGGTGGGATCACAAACAGAATTGGGGTATGAATGGTGCGTTGAAAAAGAGGAAGGCCAGACCACATCCCGGAGGGAGGATTAAGTCGCAACTGCGCGCTGCCGAGGCGCCGGCACCGTATCACCGAGAGCCGGTCTCGAACGCTCTCGATCAATATATTCCCGCCGATCTCCTCCAATTGGGCGATACACAAACCGGCATCCCGAAGGCGGCAAAAGACCCCAAAATCATGGCGCGAATCGGGTCGATTGTTGCGAAGATCCCGACCCGGCACGTGTTCTTTTCCCGCGACGCCCGAAGCATCACATCCACGGATGTCGGGAACGTCCATTTGGTCCTCACGTCGCCGCCCTATTGGACGCTCAAGGAGTACCGATCCGTTCCCGGACAGCTCGGCCACGTGGAAGATTATGAGCAGTTTCTCGACCAGCTCGATCGCGTTTGGCGGGCATCTTTTGATGCACTCGTTCCCGGCGGCCGCGTCATTTGTGTTGTGGGCGATGTCTGCCTTTCACGGCGCAAGAACAACGGCCGGCACTCCGTCGTGCCGCTTCATTCCTCCATTCAGGAGCGGGCGAGAAAGATCGGTTTCGATAACCTGGCCCCCATCATCTGGCACAAGATCGCGAACGCCGTGTTCGAAGTCAGTCGGGGCGGTGGATTCTTGGGTAAGCCGTATGAGCCGAATGCAGTTATCAAGAACGACATTGAATTCATTCTGATGCTTCGAAAACCGGGGGGTTACAGAACTCCCACCGCGGCAGAACGCGTTCTCAGCGTGATATCGGACGAAAATCACAGGAAATGGTTTCAGCAGATCTGGACGGGCGTAACCGGGGCGAGCACGCGGGACCATCCGGCGCCTTACCCGTTCGAGCTGGCGGAACGCCTGGTGCGGATGTTCAGTTTCGTCGGAGACACGATTCTGGATCCCTTTATGGGTACGGGAACGACGAATATCGCGGCGGCTCGATGGGGGCGGAACAGCATCGGCTTCGAAATTGATCCTCATTATCTCAAATACGCGGAGACGCGATTTCACGCCGAGACGGAAACGCTCTTCAGTTCAAGTTCACTCATGGTTGTTCGGGGCACAAATGAATATCGAGAAAAAGCTGAGCGCGGCCATCAAGACGTTTTGGACGACGCGGTCTCGGCAGGCTAAGGCCCAGGGTTCCAAGACGGGCCGGAAGGATTCCGGCGCCCGGGCGGCCGTGACCGGCGGGGCGCAGATGGATGGGTTTGTGAACCTCGTTCGCGCGTTGATTGTGGAGGCGGGGATACCCGATCCATCGGTATTTTGCCGGAAGGCGGCAAAGCTCCCCGGATATTTTCGGCCGCATAAGGAATGGGATCTCGTGGTTGTGGTGAAGGATCGGCTCCTGGCTTCCATCGAATTCAAGTCGCACATCGGGTCATTCGGGAACAATTTCAATAATCGAACGGAGGAGGCCCTTGGAAATGCTCTCGATGTGCGGACGGCGTACAGGGAGGGTGTCTTCGCGCCGTCGTCGGATCCGTGGCTTGGGTATTTGATGCTTCTCGAAGATTCTCCGCGTTCGACAACTCAGAAGCGTCAGAGAACGCGGCATTTCAGCGTAATGGAAGAGTTTCGACATGTTTCTTTTGCGGATCGGTATGAACTTCTGCTGAAGAAACTCGTTCGAGAACGGCTCTATGATTCCGCGTGCCTCGTCATGTCCAGCCAAAAAGAAGGGAAGAGGGGCGAGTACCGAGAGCCGAATGAAGAGCTTGCTTTCAAGAATTTTGCGGCCTCGTTGATCGGGAAAATCACTGGCTTTGTCAAAACAAGTGACCAAAGCAAGTTGCTATCGCCATGAAGGAATACCTGTTTTCCGTCCTTATTAAATACGAGTCTCAAATTGTCACCACCACGCTGACGGCCGCCACGGCAATAATCGCTGTCTTCGTGGGAGCAATTGCAAACCATGTTGCTACGCAAATGCGCGAGGAGAAAAGACGGAGAGCCACGTTAAAGGGAATCATAAACACGATGGCTTTCGAGTTTGTGCTGGCGTTCGAAAGACTCGTTATGGTGTACGAACAGATTTTCGGGGTGCCTGGCAGGATTGGCTTAACAAAAACTACTCTGTACGATTTTTCCGGATTCTCCTTAATCAGAGATGCAGTCCATTTGTCTGCAGATGGCGGTCTTCTGGCGGACATGACGTTTCTGGAAGAGCGATACTTCCACGTAAAGCGGCAGCTGGACGAGGGTGCAAAAGAAGCGAGTCGTGTTGAAGCGCTGAGGCGAGGACAGCAAACTGAGGCGGTGATGACAGAGATGCTCGCTCAACAGTTGATTCAAAACGGGATTGCGTTTGCGAGCAATGCGCCCGATTGTTTCAAGAAAGGCGAGCCCGACAGAATGTTCGATAAAATTGCGAGCTGTACGAACCATGTTCTCGAAGCAGCAGAAAGGAATGGGAGCACACAGGATCTTAAGGAATTACGAAAAATCTTCGATGATGCACAAGTGAAGAAGCGGAATGTGGATGCCACGTTTGCTTCGAAGGCTAAGAAAGATTAACCCCATGGACGGGACCTGCGTCACAAACCATTTCCTTAGAGTAACGACCCAAGGAGGTCGATCTTGAGCAAACGCAGCATCAAAATCTCTCTGTTTGTCCTATTTATTGCATTGCTCGTGTCTCTTATCCTCGTCTGGATGGGGCAACCCCGATGGCTCCCCAAAGGTTTTCGCCGACTTGATCTCTCAGAGGAGGCGAGAAAAAACGTAACTCAGCTTAGCATGAGGGAACACGACTACGCCGTAGCGAAGGGTGTTTTCCTTTCTATCCGACCAAGTGTTGCGAATGTGCCACGGGGACGCTGCGTTTCGACGGAACAACTTGGTCCCGAATTTCTTGAGGATTTACGAACCCTGGCTTTGGATCCCGCAAAACCCATTTCAGTCTACGCGGTCGACAAGATATTTGGAGCACCGTGTTTTCGCTATCGATATGAGACCATTGTGTGCCCAGGTTCAGCCGAGTGTGAAACGCGGCCGTATGTAATCGGTACATGCGGGAATGTACTCAAAGCACGAGGCTCTTGTGTATTCATCGAAGGCCGGGGGGACCTCGATGGAGACGGAGATATTATCTGTGGAGACGGGTTTTACATCGAACGAAGGGCCGAATGAGATGAAAAAACATGACGGAAAATTCTCAATCCAACGTTAAGCGACCTTGGCGCTTTTACGCCTTTCTTGCCGGTGCGTTAGTCGGCAGCCTCCTTTGGTTTATTTCGTTCTTAGTCACTGGCAAACATGAGGCGTGGGATGCCCAATCCGTTTCTTATATCTGGCTTTCGTTCTTTGCGGGGACCGTTACAGGGTCATTCTTCGGTGTGCGCGACGCACTAATGGTGGTCGTCGGAATTTATGCAGGTCAATTGACGTATATTCTCGGCGATAACCTCATCACACCGACTGCCGGCGCAAACTTTCTCTTTCCCCTCGGGCTCATATTTCTGGTGGTATACACAATTCCCGCCGCGCTGGGAGTGGCCTTAACCAGTACCTTGCACGAAGCCATTCGCGTCGTCCGCCATCGTCATCAAATACCGCCGGCATCTCCGGTTCCTTACGCCAATATTGCAATCGTGCTTGCTCCACTTTTGGCCGCGCCTTTCTTTGATCCAATCCTTAGCATCGCAGCGTTTCATACTTTCCCCACTCCATCCGTTTTCCTCAGGCCTCTACAAGAAGTAACGGGTTTTAGTTTGTACACGTGGCTGCCGTTTCTGAGTCTTTCGGCGTATTTGTGGATGTTGTGCCTTAGAGACAATCCAAAAAAGACAGGGCTGCTCTTCCTTATCGGAATTACTGCGATTTCAGCCATCCATCTTCCCATTAGGATTGCGGAGGGGAGAGATCATTTCGGATTAGCCTCATTGCTAACACCCGTACCTACAACGGTCGCCGTGATGGCCATCGTTCACTCCTTCAAGCGCTGGATGGCAAACAAGCGCCGTCCGCTTGATGCATGACACAATTGTCCCGTACGCATGCTCCGTCAAGCCTCGCGCCGACGAAGCGTCGGCACTCTTCTTGAGGGGAGCGCTTCCTATATTGCGGTTAGCCTCGCTCGGGGGTCGGTTTTTCTCACATCCGCTCGTGATGAGAAAAACACCAACCCCCAATGGCGGCCGAAGTTTCAGAAGCCCACCGGAAGCCCAAAAGAAGCCACGCTCTGTGATTGTGGGTGATTTTGCGTGATGCGGTCTTCGAATCGACTCTCTCATCCTGTTGAAACCGTGGGTTTTTGTTCTTGATGGGTTACGGGTCTCCGGATATCTCGGCCTGGAATATTTTGGGGTGAGTGAAGGGATTCGAACCCTCGGCCCCCAGGGCCACAACCTGGTGCTCTAACCAGCTGAGCTACACCCACCGTAGCACGGCTTTTTATACTTTCTCGGTGTTTTTGGCTACATGGCACGCGGCTACCTCTTTGCCCCAAGGTGAAGGCGGCTGTACTGACAGAAGTGAATCATCCATGGCCTTACCGATTGCAGTTTCCAATTTCCCAGCATATAGACGCGGGAATAAAGGAGTTCCTTATGCCAAAGTATGTCATCGAGCGTGACCTGCCTGGAGCCGGAAAGTTGCCGAAAGATCAACTTCAGGCGATCTCCCAAAAATCGTGCAGTGTTCTGAGTGAGCTGGGTCCAAAGATCCAGTGGCTGCACAGTTATGTGACGGATAACAAGATTTACTGCGTCTACATCTCGCCAAATGAGAAGTTGATTCGCGAGCACGCCCAGAAAGGCGATTTCCCCATCACACGCATTTCCGAGGTGCGAACGGTTATCGACCCCACGACCTCCGAAAAATAAAAGCCAATTATCCGGGCGCAGGATTCTTGCCGTATTGTCCATGCGCCGGACTTTTTTCGCGTGGCAAGGCCGCAGGCCGCTAAAAGATCGAGCGTGGCGCGCCTGGAGGGATTCGAACCCCCAACCTGCGGCTTAGAAGGCCGCTGCTCTATCCTACTGAGCTACAGGCGCGTTGAATCGATCATAGACGCACGGGGTCTGATTTCAAAGATGGAGGCCGCTGCGGCCTACCGGAGAAGAACGACTTCGTCGATACCTGCAAAGTCGTTGTCCAACGTCAAGAGTCTGGCCCCGGCGAGCCGGGCGTGTGCGAGGACGATGCTGTCGGCCATCGGCAGTTTGTGTTCCAGGGAGAGATCAGCGGCGGTCAGGGCGACGTCTCTCGTAAGGTCGTCGATCTTGTGCTGGCTCATGACCGCTACGGCAGACAAGGCCCGATCTTCCGAAAGAGTGGAGCAGATTTTCTTGTAGACTTCGTAAAGTACCAGCGTTGGAACCAAGATCTCCTTGGTCCGTCTTTGCTCCCGTTCACATGGCTTGGCGAGCGGCCCTTGAGAAAACATCTCGATCCAAGCCGAGGAATCGACGACCAGAGAATGGGTCATTACAGATCCCGATCCCCCTTTTCTCGAAGGTTGGTTCGGTCGATCTTCCCGCCCAGCTTTCGTTGAACATCCTTCAGGCTCGAAACCGGCACTAAATAAGCCACGCCCCCTTTTGCGATCACTTCAACTTTCGCCCCTGGGCGCAACCCCAGGATGTTTCGTACGGCTTCGGGGATGACCACCTGGTATTTAGGCGACACTTTTACGGTCATGATTGATTGTAGTACGTACGTAAGATCGATGTCAATATCGTTAAACGATCGAAACGGCCCTCAAGGGAACGTCTAGAACTTTTCCAAAAGAAGTGGCAACTGAAGAAAGTCGCCGATGACGTTGCCGTGCGCCGCTTCGATGACCGCTTCGGTTTTGGGGTTGTAGGCGACGGGAAGGCCGACGGCGCGGAAGACCTGGATGTCGTTCGAAGAATCGCCGACAAAGCAAATGCGCCCCATGGGTATACCCAATGCATCGGCCTGCTTTCGAACGACTTCGGATTTATGATCGAACGGGACGCGCACGGCGTGCGTCCCGTCGAATTTTCCTTGGGAGAGGCCGAGGAGGTTCGAGCACTCGAAATCGAGATGGAGCGATTTTTGAATCTCTTCGGCGACGACGGAGATGCCGCTCGAAATAATTCCCAGGCGGTAATGGTGGCGAAGGAGTGGAATGCAATCGGTGAATCCGCGGCTATACGGGGGAAGGCCGGCACAGGGAAAAAGTACGTCGCGGATTTCCTCGAACGTGCGGCCGGCAATTCGCTGAGCGCACGTTTTCCAAACCTCTTCAAACGATACCCGCTTGGTCAGATATTGTTCGACCCACTCTTCCTGTTCGCTGAAAATACCGAGCGCCCACCCCAGGGCGGCCCAGGTCGATAATCCGATCGGAAGATCGTAGTGGACGATCGTGCCGTCCATGTCGAAGAAAATCGCATCAATATTCGGGTTTTTCGTATGCGGCCGATCCAGCAGTCTGCGAAGAAAACCTCCGTTCTCCTTTAAGAGTTCCTCCGCCTCGGAGCGTTCCGTCCCCAAGATTCCCATGGCCAACGCCGTTTTAACGTGGCGGTTGGCTTTCGACAAAAGAGCGCGGGCTTTTTGCGCGGGCAGACGGGTAACGCTTTCAATGATGCGAAC
>DATDPG010000193.1 GCA_035292885.1 Bdellovibrionota bacterium
CGCTGGCCACGGGAGCCGTAGCTCTCTTCGATGAGAAGTACGGAGCGGAAGTGCGCGTGATTTCGTTGGGGGATTATTCCAAAGAGCTTTGCGGCGGGACGCACTTGGAACGGACCGGAGAGATCGGCCTCTTCAAGATTATAAAAGAGAGCAGCGTAGCGGCCGGAATCCGCCGAATCGATGCCGTGACCGGTTACCGTGCGCTGCGCTACGTTCAGGATGCCGACCAGAAATTAAAAGGGATGGCCTCCCTGCTCGGTGTACCGGCGGAAGACGTCGGGGATCGAGTCGAGCAGGTGTTGCAAAGACAGAAAGAGCTGGAGAAGGAGCTGAGGAAAAAGAGTTCCGGACCGGCGCAATCCGCAGGCAAAAAGATCGAACCGCGCATCACCGAAGTGAAAGGAATCCGAATCGCAACGGCTGAAATCGACGGCGCGGATCACAAGGAACTTCGGGAACTGGCGGATCGCTATTTGGAAGAACTCAAGAGCGGGGTCGTGGCTTTGGCGACGAAGGTGGAAGGGAAGGCGTTGATCGTCGTGAAAGTTTCAAAAGACCTCTCGGGACAGTACCCGGCGGGGAAATTAATTCAGTCGGCGGCGGCGCTTTTGGGCGGGACCGGAGGCGGAAGGCCTGAAATGGCGCAAGCCGGCGGGCCTCGGGTGGAGGGAATTCCAGAGGCGCTTATAAAAATTCAGGACGCTATTTAAGCAGCTCCATGGCTTTGCCGGCAAATTCGCCCGATTTCGGGTCGTCGGCCACGTCGCGCAGAATCTTTCGAGCTTGATCCTTGTCCTTTAATTTGTAATACGCGTAACCCAGTTTGTAGCGGATCTCGGCGTTCAATTCAGGGAATTCCGTTTTTGTCTGGAGGTCGCGCAGCCGGACCAACGCCGCTTCGTACTGTTTGTGCCTGAGATAGAAGTTCGCGACGTAAAGGTCGCGTTCGACCAAAGCACGGCGGCATTTCGCCAAAAGCGGCTCGGCTTCTTTCGCCTCTGGTGCGGCGGGCCACTTCGCAATTAATTCTTGGAATAGCTCGATCGCCCGCTCGGTATGCACCTGGTCCCGATCGACGGTTTTGGGGGCCTGTTTGTAATGACACAGGCCAATTCGGAAAACGACATGGGTGATCTTGGAGTGCGTCGGGTGAAGCGAACGAAAGGATTGGTATTCGACTTCCGCCTCGGCGTAGTCCGCTTTTTCAAACCGGGCATCGGCGATCTTCATTTCACTATGGATCGCGTACGGGCTCTGTGGAAAACGGTTCCGCAGGCTTTCAAAAAACGGGATCGCTTCCTCATATTCCTTTTCGTTGAACAACTTCAAGGCATGTTCGTAGAGCGGTTTGTCTTCCTTAAACTGTTCCGGCCTGGGGACGCTGCAACCCACGGCGATTAGACCGAAGGCAACGGCTAGATAGTTCCGGCGCATGGTGGGATAGGTTTTAAACCGTTACGTCGCGAATCGCAATCAGCTATGCTGGAGCGCTGCAAGAGTGGACCGCGTGGCAGCTCCAGAAAAAAGACTTCTCCCGCCCGAGATCGGCGCTATTTTGGAATTTACGGACGGGAGCGAGAAGGGGAGGCAAATTCCACTGCTTCACTTTCGCACCGTTCTCGGACGAAAATTCGGCGATGTGTTGATCCGCGATCTTAAAGTCTCGTCGACGCACGCCGCACTGGAATACAGGGGCGGCGCGTTTCATGTGATCGACCTGGGCAGCTCGAACGGAACGTATATCAACGGAGGGCGTGTCCGGGACCAACTCTTGGAACCGGGGACGGAAGTCCGGATTGGAATGTCGGCGTTTCACGTCCGCCTTGACGTGGCGCAGGCGGTGAAACTGGCCGCGGGCCGGCCGCGCGAGATGTCGGCCTCCGAGGGCGGCCTTTCCCAGCTTCTCGACCGGGAATTCTTTCACCCCGAACTCCTCGGTGGCAAGCTTGCGCATGCCGAGGTTCCGGAGCCTCTTAACGTGGTGTATCTGAAAGTTCTGACGGGTCCCGACCGGGGGAAAGAGTACTCCATGGACAAAGCTACGATTTTGCTGGGCCGAAGGGAAGCGGATGTGGCGATTGCGGATCAGGATGTCTCCCGGAAGCATGCCCTGATGGAACGTCAGGAAGGTGGGCAATATCTCCTTCGCGATCTCGCTTCCACCAACGGCACATTCGTGAACGACCGGCGGATCACCAATTCGGTTTTGTCGGAAGGCGATCGCATTCGAGTCGGCGGCACGACGCTCTCTTTTCACCTGAGGGCGTCGAAATGAGGATACTAGAGTGAAATATTCGATCGCATTGACCGTGACGGAAGGGGAGGATCAAGGGAAATCCTTCCGTCTTACGAAGCCTCGCACGGTGATCGGAAGGCAGGGGGCGGATTTCTGTTTGGAGGATAAGAAGATCTCTTCCATGCACGCCGCAATCGAAATCAGCGATCAGGACGTGGCGATCGTCGATCTCGATTCGAGAAACGGTGTCTTAGTGAACGGCGAAAAGACTCGGAAAACGATTCTTTCCAATATGGACGAAATTCAGCTCGGATTGACCAAATTAAAGATATTGATCGTCGCGGACCTGCAAAACCTGCGTACGTCGGGCAAGGAAGACGCGGAGGTCACGTCGGCCGGCAAGGACATCGGCGCAATGATCGACGATGAGCTGAAGGGGGTATCCAAGTGGGATCTGGCCGAACCGACCGAATCCACACCGGAGGGTCAATCTTTCAAAGCTGTGGCTTACGGCATCGAAATCGTGGAGGGTCCCGATGCCGGCAAGAAGTTCAGCCTTGAGAAGTCGTCGACGAGTCTCGGTCGGGGCAAGGCCGATATTGTGTTTAGCGATTCCGATATTTCGCGATTGCATGCGCTGCTGGAGGTCAATCGCGTAGGCCAGGTGACCATCCGCGACATGGGTTCGACCAACGGGACGTATGTAAATGCCAAGAGAGTCGCCGAGGCTAAGCTGAGTTCCGGCGACACGTTTCAAATGGGCGGTACCCTCTGCCGCCTTGTCCGACTTACCTAATCATTTTCAGAAGTTGGATGCGCCCGACTTTAGCGGCTATACTGAGATATTAGGCAAAATTTCCGCGGGCTTCGACGCAATAATGGCTAAGACGAAACAGAAAGCGGCGGTGGAGATGGTCGTCGGCGAAGTCGTTCTGCGCTTCTTGGAAGGGGAGAACGAAGGCGTGGAAATTCGCGTCTCTCCCCCACGCCAACTCACGGTAGGTCGCAGCGAAGAGTGCGATATCTTCCTGGGAGAAAAGAAGATTTCCCGAAAGCATTGCCAGCTGACCGTCTCTTCGGACGGAGTCCTGATTCGAGATCTTCAGAGCACGAACGGGACGCTCTTGAACGGCAAAAAAATATCGGAAGCGGCTGTTGAGAGCGACGACAAAATCAAGGTCGGGACGAGCGTCTTTCAGGTGACGATTCACGCCGACAAGCAGGTCGTTCACGAAGGGGCTTCACCCCGGCGGGATGCCCTCGGTCTCGGGCACGAACCGAGACCGCGAGGATCCGAACCGGAGGCCTTTTCGCTCGAGAACGAATCTTCCGGCGTCATGGAAGAGCCGAAGGAGTCGTTTTCTCTCGAGATGGAACGTCCGGTGGAAGCTTCCGAGCCTCCGCCTCCGGTCGAGGAGAAAAAGCCCAAACCTCTCTCGGGAAACCTTTCCGCCATGGGGCTGGCGGATCTGCTGCAAAACCTTTCACAGAACAGGAAGAGCGGCATTTTAAGGCTGACGTCCAATCGAGTGGGAAAACTTTGGATCAGCGAAGGGCGAATAGTGGCGGCGGAAGTCGGCAGCGTGAAAGGGACCAAGGCGATTTACCGGATGCTCGGGTGGAATGAAGGCGAGTTTGAATTATTGCCGATGCCGGAGGATTTCAAAATCGATCGGCTGGAACAGCCGGTAACGGAATCGACCGAAAGTCTTCTCATGGAAGGATTCCGCCAGTTCGATGAACTTGAGAAGCTTCGAAAGGGGCTTCCGCCCCCGCACTCGAAATTAACGCTCCGGTCGAAATTCGCGGCGCCCCTCTCGAAACTTCACCCGCGCGTCCTCGATGTGCTTCAGGTGGTGTTGAATGAGGGGACTCTCCAGGCGGTTCTGGATGCCAGTCCGTTCAACGATCTTGAAACGTCTAAAATCGTTTTTTATCTGCTGAAAAAAGAGTACATCGCCAGCGATACGTGACGGGGCCTGTAGACACTGTCTGGGAACTTCTTTACACTATATATTAAGTGGCTAAGTTTCACTTCGTTGAATGGCTTTTGGTTTGGCTTCTTGAAACCCCAACCTTCGAATTTGAATGGGACGCCGGAAACCGATCGAAGAATCAGACGAAGCACGGGGTGGCTATCCATGAAGTTGAAGAGGTGTTTCATTCGGGAACGGCATTGCCTGTCGGTATTCAGATTGATCCTCCCGTACCCGAGGAGCGCCTAGCTCTTGTCGGATCAACGTTTTCGGGGCGGGTTCTTTTTGTCGCATTTGTTTTGCGAAACGGAAAAATTCGACCGATTAGCACTCGGCCGGCACACAGAAAGGAGAGAAAACTCTATGAGTCGCTATTACGCAAGATCGCAAAAAATGTATGAAGGCTCGATTACCTTCGACGATAGGCTCCTTCTTGAGGCCATGAAAAGAATCTCGAAAGGGCGTAGAAAGCCGACGAGTGTGGCTTTGGAAGAGCCGGTCATTCAGAAACTCAAGCGTATCGCCGAACGAAAGGGAATTTCCTATCAGGTGCTCATGCGAATGTTTATCTTGGATGGCCTCCGACGACTCGAGGCCATGGCTTAACGGGAAAAAATACTATTCAATATCGTTTTCGGTGACGATGTCGGGGCGGTCGATGACCTTGATAAAGAGCGAACATTTCTTATTCGCATTTTGATCGCCCGTGGCCGTCGCGTAAAACCAATTCACGGAAGCGCCTGAGGGTATGGTGAGGCTGGACGCCGACATGCCGAAGCTGGAATTGGTGCACCAGCCAGCTCCGGGGTTATGGGTAAAGGTGTACGACTGCAGGAAGGGCCCGCTGCTGGATGTGAAAGACGATCCGCTTGTGAACTGGCCCGCGATGATTTGGTACTGGAAGTAAACCATCTGGCGGTCGGGAATGATACGGCCGAGCTGTGCCCAGTTGGAAATACCGCTGCTGAACGCCAGGCGTCCGCCGGGATTGGCTGAAGTGGGTACCGACGCCGGGTTTGCGGATGCGGTGACGTAGCTGTCGTTCTCGGAGAAGAACGTCTCTTCGAACATCGCAATGGCGCCGAGATTACTGACCGCTTCGGAGGTCCGGGATTTCTTCACATATTTGCTGTAGGCGGGGATGGCGATCGCCGCCAATATCGACACGATGACGACGACGATCATCAGTTCCACCAACGTAAAACCGCGATAGCTGCTGGGTCGTTTTATCATGGGATTGAAGAAAGTCAGTCTAGCATACAAGGTTAACCCTTGGAACTTGTACTGAAAATAAAGGGGAATTTGACGGGGGCGGGTCCCCCTTCCGGCTTCGGAAAATCCCAGAGAGCGATCTTGCTCGTGATGCATTGCTCGACCCATTTGTCCGACAGCGTCGATTGGTCGATGGCGACTCCGGTTGCACGGCCCTCGATCGTGATGACGAGGCGTACGACGATTTTTCCCGCGAGAGTCTGATTGCGGCCGAGCGCGCGCTCGTAACAATCGCGCAATTGGCCCGCTCGTTGCGCCACGATCCGTTCGAGGCTGTCGCGATCGAGAGAGCCGGCTCCTCCCTCCGCAGGTTCCACCGAAAGCCTCGAGACCGAGACATTGGCGGTTTTTTTCTCCAAATTCGCTTCCGGCAGGTTCACCGGGCGCTCGGTTTTAATTTCAACCGCCTTGGGCACGGCTCCGAGTTGGGAACCGCCCGCGGTTCCCGACTGGAGACGGAGAGCAATCGCAGAGTCCAGACTTTTTCCCCCCAGGACGCCTTCGAAATTTCCGGAGAGGGAAGTGGTGGAAAAAAGTCTGGAGAACGGCGAGGACTTTTGGTTCGCTCGCCGGCTTACAACGGCCGCCAGAAGGCCCGCAGGAGGAGGCTGAGCAGCGCGGGAAGGGGCTTCTTTCTGTTCCGATATCTCCGGATTTGCGGCAGCCTGGTCCCGCCGGGCCAGTTCCTTGCGCACGTAATCCTCTTTCGGAACGAGAAAACGGGCGAACTGCCGGTGAACTTCCTCCGCCGTCGGCTCGGAAGCAGAGGGGAGGCTCCGAAGCACCTTCACGACATAAAAATGGGTGAGCATCGAAACGAGGAACATGATCAAAAGCAACGGAGAGATGCCCCCCACGATTCGCAGCGGAAGGGGGTGAAGCGGGTACTCCGGTTCTTCGGGGGTGCGCGTGATCCAGAATCGGATCGTCGTCGAGCCGAGAACGACGGTGCCGGAGGTCTGTTGCCTCAAAACCACGTACTCGCCGGAATTGTCCCAACGAAGCAGGCCGGCGTTCCGCAAGACGTGGATCGGAATTTTACGCTCTTCCAAGAGAAGCTCTCCGCGCAGGTCCGGCGTGATGCGAAGGAGGATCTCGTTCTTCCTTCGCTGAAAGAGGGCCCGAGTCGGTCCGGCCTTCGGATCAAAGAGCCAAATCGAAGCCGTCGGCGCGAAACCGGCGGTGACCTCTACGGGGTCGTCGAAGGTCCACTCGCTCCAAAGCGCGTTTTGGGGTTCGATGCGGGTGTGAAGGCGGACGTGATCTGGCATCAGAACAGATTCTCCACGATCGGCTCCTGGATTCTCGAGGAGAAGCCGGTTTCTTTTTCTCGATAGTCGATCTCCAAACGGGTTCGGTCGAGAATGTAAATGACGCTCGGTTCGTAAATTTTGGCTCGGATTTCCAGCGCCTTGAGTTCGATCGGGGCTCCGGCATTGAGTTCTTGCGTAATCGACTCGAAGGTTTCGCGCCGTTCGGCGGCGGTCGTTGGTTCGTCCGCCAGGGCGGCGGAGCAGCAGAAAACTAGTGTCCCGAGTCCGAGGTAGCTTGATAACAAAGGCCGTCGATGCGTCCGGATGGCAAGGCGCGCCGACGCTGGCGTACCGGCCGTACGCCGAGGAGGAGCAACGCAGCCAGCCGGGATGCAGCGACGGCCGACTATCAAGATATATCGGACTCGGGACACTAACGCCCATCCGATCGCCGTGGCTCGCATCATGGAACGCTCCCAGTCGAGGTCGCACAATTTTCCAATCTCTTCAAGAACACCGGATGGCGAAGGCCGGTCATTTCGTTTGCGCGTTTCCATTCCATGCAGGCTTCTTCCGTTTTTCCGACATCGTATGACAGTTTCGCCCAATTGCTCGCAAGAATCGGATGTCCGCTCTGAGCGGCAGTCTCCAATAGCTTGGACCGCGTCAGTAGATCACGCCGAGCGTCCAGCAAAATGGCCAGTTCCCCCGAAGCCAGGTTATTCCCCGGATCCAGCCGAAGCGTTCGTTCCAGAGCGAATCTCGCCATTCGCGTGTCGCCGCTAGCGTGAAAGGCGGCAGCCAAGGCGCGGTGGACGGCGGACGATTTTGGAAAGAGCCGAATCAGGGTTTGGGCGGTCGAGAGAGCCTTCTCCTTTTCTCCGCGCAGGAGCCGGGACAGAACGAGCTGCCGGGTCGATTCACCGAGCGAAACATCCCCGCGGTCGAGGCCCGCCTTCATGAGCATCGGTTCCAGAATGTCGACCACCTCTCCGTAGTCTCCTTGCGCGAAGGCCGCGGCGGCTTTGAGTCTGAGCGATGTTTGGGCGCCGAGGCGATCCCCGATCAGCGACAGCGAACGTTTCGCACCGCTGAAATCTCCCTCGAACAATTGGACAAAGAAGAGATTGTGAAGCGCCGCGGCCGAATTGGGGCGTTCGAGGAGGATCCGGCTGGACGCCTCGCGGTTCTTCGTCCTTTCGTCTTGCAGCCAGAGAGGCGGAACGATGTTTGAAGTGGCCGCTGGAGGGGACGCAAGGACAATCACGCTTTTCCAAAGGCTGATCGGAGATGTGCCACTTTCTGACAATAGCGGAACTGGGTCGGGCCATCGGTCGTCGGCCCAAGCGCTCTCACTCTTCGTAGGAGCCGCTCCGTTCGTCTGCTTGAAAAGCTCGCCAAGATACGTCTCCGGCAATCGGGCGCTCTGAAGCAGCGCCAGCGTTTTCGAGAACGCGTCTTTTGCTTTCTCCTGCAACGGCGCCGAGAGTTTGTTCACCGTTTCCTTCAGTTCCTGAATGTCGGCAGGCGAAGACTTCGGAGGTGGAGCCAGTTCTTGAAGCTCTCCCACGAATTCGAGATAAGCATGGCCGAGATCAAACAGAGCCGAAGCGCTCGCGCGAAGCGAACGAAGTTCCAGGAGCTGAAGAACATTTTTTTCCAGGTTGGCAAGATCGGTGGCCTTTTGCTGGAACGTATTGACCAGCGCTTTGGCGCTGGTGGACTTGATCTTGTTCGAGCGAAGGCTGGCCCGTTTCCAGGAGATCTTTGCGGCCCGGACGGAAGCCAAAGCGACCTGACCTTCATTGGCATCGGCTTTGGGTAACAGGCGGAGAAATTGATCGGCCAGGCGCTCCATCGATTGCGCCTCCTTTAAATTCCCCGTATCCCAATAAGCCTGTGCCAGCTCCACCGCGGCTCGAAGGCGAGGCAACGACGGCGCCGTGGGCCGTAGCGCGAGGCTCGTGCGAATCGAACGGGCCCGGTCAGCCTGACCTGCGTCTTCGGAAAGCTCCGCCGCGTGAAACTCGATTTCAGCCCTCTGTTTTTCGTCGAGCTGTTTGGCGAGAGAAATGAGTTCTTCGAATTCATGATCTTGTCTGGCGCGAGCGAGAAAGAGTTGAGACAGGTTCAGGATCGCGTTTTCGCGATCTTTCGGCGAAAGAGTCCTGGCCAATACGGCACGATAGGCCGGGATGGCCCGGTCGATATCGAATACGGCGTCATAGAGCAAGGCCTGTTGAAGAGGGGCCCGTTTCCCCTCGTCCGTGGAAGGATATTGGTCGTACAGCAGCGTGAGAGCCTGTTGTGCCGTGTCGTAGTTCATGGAGCGCATGGAAATGGCGTATGCGTTAAAAAGAGCCGCCGGTGCCAGCGAGGAAGTGGGAAGTTCCTTCTGGAAAGCAAGATACTGTTCCACCGCCTCGGAAGGTTGGCCCTTCTTACCGCGGCTCTCGGCGGCCTTAAACAACGACGTCTCCCGCTGCTTCATGAGTTCGCTTCGGATTTCTTCGGGGAGGTTTGTCTTTTCTTGCAGGGTTTTGGCTGCGACGGCTGCCGCGTCATCCCATTGTTCTTGGGCCAAGAACGTATCGACGGCGGCGACGAATGCTTGCTGGCTCCAACGGCTGTGCGGATAACGTTCGGCCAATAGGAGGAATGTGCGACTCGCTTCTTGGGTACGGCCGATTTTGGCCTGAACGGTGGCCGAACGATAGAGCGTTTGGGGCACCCGCGAATCCTTGGGAGCCCGGTGAGTGAAGTTGTCGATCGATTGAAGAAGGGCTTCGGCCTGCGGCGGAACGGATCCCGGTTCCTTGGCCAACACCGCGTCCAATCCGCCGCGGCCCGTGAGGTTTTTTTCCCGAGAAACGACCATCGCGTAGAGAGAATCGGAAAAATGTTTCGAATAGCGGTCGTTTCGAACCACGGCGTCATACCGTTCGATGGCGGAGGAGTAATCCCCCTTGGCGAAAGCGATTTCCCCGAGACGATAGGTGGCTAGGTACGCCTGTTCGGACTGGGGATATCGGTCGATTAGACGTTCATAGAGAGCGACCGCCTTTTTCCGGTCACCGTCGTCGTTCGAACGGGAATAAGAAGCGTCGTATTGCGTCCCCAGGCTGTATGTCGCTCTTTGAACCAGTGAATCGGCGGCCGCGAGGGCGTCCCGATCCTCCATGTTCTTGTTTCGCCAGGATCCGCCGCTTTCCAGCAACCGAAGGACCCGCTCCATTTCCACCGTTACGCTGCGGTTATCGTTGAGTTTTTCAAAGATCCGAATTCTCCCCGACAGAACATCGGGCGCATATGAGGAATCGGGATAGTGCTCGATGGCGAGATCGTAGGTTCGAAGCGCTTCGTCTTCCTTCGATCGTTCCTCGGCGATGGCCGCCATCTGTTTCAGAATCGCCAGGCCGTAAGGTTTCCAGCCGGTCTTCGCAAAAATCCTCGTCGCTGTCGAACTGCCGCCCGATCGGAATAGACTGAACGCCACATATTCCGTGGCTTCGTCTTCCAGTTCGACGAAGCGCTTCTTTTGATCGTCGGAAAGTTCGGAGGCGTAATCGAGCAAAATCAAAAAGTGGGCGATCGCCGAGTCATAGCGGCCCAAAAGGTAGTTCGCCCAGGCCAGCTTGTACAACGCCTTGTCATAAAAAAAATTGAACCCGTATGTGAGGACGGCGTTGTAATGAGGAATGGCCTTCGTAAACGCTTTCTCGGCGAAATAGTTTTCACCGATCCGAAGGTGTACTTCGGGAAGCAGCGGACTCTTCGGATACTCCGCCACAAGCTGTTCGAACGTGCCGACCGACCGTCTTTTCTCTCCAGAATCGAGGAGGACGTGACCGAGCAAATAAAGAGCCGCGTCGCGATGCTCGAACTTGGGGAATTCCTTCCGGATCCGTTCCAGCGGCGAGATCGCCGATGTGTATTCTCTCGGCGCGCGCTCATTGGGATGGGATCGTTCAAAACTCCGCGCCACCGCCTCCGCGCGCTCGTAATGAAGTTGAGCCAAGCGATAGAGCGCATACGGCGCCCGTTCAGGATCCGGCTCGCTTCGCATGACATCGCGATAGGCGAGAATCACCCGCTCCCGGTCGCGTTCCTTGAGGTCCGAAAGACGGTTTTCCTGAGCCTCGACATAGCTCCGATACCTCTCTTTGTCGTTTGCGATCCGTTTGCTGATTCCCCTGTCCGCGTCTTGAATAAATTGCCGGGCAGCGGCGAGAAAATGACTTGAATCCTCCACCCGCTGTCTTAGGTCGTCCGGCAGCGAATCGCGAATCGGAGGGGAAGCGGAATGTGCCGAGGGTGCGGACGTCTCCTCGAGTTCAACGTACCGCTCCTCCTGCTTCGCGAGATCCCGCTCGAATTCCGCTTGATTCGAACGAAGCGCCGTCTCCGCGGACCTCAGCGAACGAAAGCGTGTCTCGGCAACGCTCCAGCGGTAATCGGTGATCGTCCGGGCCAATTCCCGGCGATTTTCGTCCAAAACAGATTTGAGATCTTTCTTCGCGCCCGCGAGGAGAATCTGAATCGTTCGGTCGATCTGGGCCGACGTTTCGACCTCGATCCTGGTTTGTTGCGGGAGATCTTTCGAGAGCTCCGGCATCCGTTCGTTTTCTTTTCGTTCCACGTCCGAGCGGACGCGATCCAGGCGCGCAAAAAGGGCAGACGAAGCAGGGGCGTTCGTTCGCAATGCCGTGAGGCGCAGGGCGTCCTTTCGAACTTCGGATTTTCGTGCACGTAACAGCAAAGCCTCAAGCGCCCATTGACTCTTCTTCAGTTGCATCTTCTGGGCGATGAATCGCGCGATCGATTCGCGCGCCTTCTGTTTGATGGCCAAAGCCTCTTTTTCCCGGTCTCCGCCCAGCGTCTTCCATTGAATCCAAATGTGCCGGTCGATCTCGACCAACTTCGCGATGGATTCGTCGACCGTTTGCAGGAGTTCGCGGACTTCGCGAGTTACGTCCTCCAACGGCAGTTTCAATGAAGACGAATTTTCGGGGCTGGAGAGGAGTTGGTGCTCGATGTGGTTGGCCCATTCCCAAAGTGCGAGGCTCTCGATCGTCGTTCCCCCCGGCTGCCTCAGGGCGACGGCCGCCGCATCCTGAGCTCCCTGGTCCTCCCGCAGTTCGGTTCGTTCCGTGATCAGTCCGTCCAGTTGCGCCAGATAACTGCGCGTGGCCCCGTTTCGCTCGATCAGCGTCCGGGCGATCGGCGGAAGGATCGCCCGAGCTTTGAATTGCGTGAGGCGGGGATCGAACTCCGCCAGCAGTTCTTCCTCATGGCCCGCATAGGCCCGATGCGCCGATTCGCTCGCCTCAAGTTCAAATACAAAACGTGACGCGAGAAGCTCCAGCGTTTGAATTCCCTCGGAATCGTGTCGAGAGGGATCCGCGGCCAGACGGCCGAGCAGGTAACCCGCATCCGGAAGACGTCGGCTCTGTGGATAGAGCGTAAAGAGTAGATCGAGTTCGGTGGCGGCCAGGTCCGCGCGGCCGAGTTTCAGATGCGCCCAAGCGAGCTCATCAAGACTCGCTTCATACAGCTCCGGGGTTTTTTTCACGCCCAGGTAGAGATCGCGGGCATGCTCGTACTGGCCGTTGTCAAACGCCATTCGGGCGAGCGCGGTTGTCGCGAGTGTTCCTGCGTCCGAATCGCCGCCCAAACCGGCCGCGAGCATGAACGCCTCGATGGCTTTCGGCTTTGAATCCGCTCTGTTCTCTTTCAGCGCTAACACCCCGCGCAGGTATTGTCCCTTGGCCCGCCAAGGCGCCGTTCCCGGCGACGGGGGAATTTGATCCACCCAGCCGTTTGCTTCATCCATTCGTCCGAGAAGAAAGGCGTGTCTCGCCAGGCGAAAAGCCGCTTCGGCTTTCTCGGCACCGGAAATCTCCGGTGGAATCTTCGTGTCAGATCGATACGCATTGGAAATCCGTTCGTACGCGGAGAGCGTGATCCACGGCTTTCGAAGCGCGGGAAGCTCCTCGTGAATCACCGTGCGTGCCACGGCAATCCGAGTCGGGGATTCTTTGAAACGTTCGGCGGCGCGTTCGAGCGCGCCCAAGCTCTGCTCAGGCGACAGGGGGGCGGCGCCGACCGAGGAGGACGCGAAAAAAACAACAACACTGAATGTGAATCGATTCATCGACCCCGCCTATTGGGGGGGTTCCGTGCCCCATTCCCGGAGCACTTCAGACTGCAGGTAAAGCCGCTCCTGAAGATCTGTCTTGAAATATCCCTTATCCAGGGCGACCAATTTCACCTGCGTCGTCTTCCCATACTCCACCGAAAAACGCTCGGTCGATTCCACGATGAATTGGTGGTCCTTAAAATAGGAAAAAGCCGTGTAGATCGATTTGTCCGAGCCACGGTAATTGATCTTACTCTTGAGCACATGTTCCCCCGCCGGGAGATCTTTGTCGAACACCAACGCTTTTTCCAAAGGTGATTTTCGACCCTCGCCGTTCACTTTATTGACCAGCTGGCCATCGAGAAAAAATTCCGCGGAATTGAATGCGAAGAAACCTTCGGCCTGATTGTCGAACGTGATGTATGCCTTTGATCCGGTCACTTTTCCGCGCAGGACCGCTTCTTCGAGTTCATGCAACCTCCCCTTTTCGCGGAATACCGCTTCCTTGGTTTGCGTCACCTGTTGTTCGAGTTCGCGGAGGAGTTTTTGATCGACCGGTTCCAAGGTGTCTTCGGCCGCCCAAGAAAGAGGATGGAAGCAAAGCGTTACGAGCAGAAGGGAGGTTCGAATTCGCATGTTGCGACATCCTAAACGGAATGAGGCGCAATGAAAACGTTCTGTGATCCAAATGGGGACCCCCGGCCACCCGTAACGCTACTTTTAACAACTTTTGTTTTATGGGTCTGGCGACGTTTCGAGAAAATGCCGTTATGCTTTCTCGGCTTGAAGAACGTAAAGAGGGTTTTGGACGAGATCGGTCAGCTCCTGGTGATCGGCCTTTCGGGCCCGCGTCTAATGAAAGAAGAGAGAGTGTTCATTCGACGGGTGGCGCCCGGCGGCGTGATCTATTTTCGTCGAAACGTGAAAAGTCCGACGCAGCTTCGATCGTTGGCTCGATCGGTTTGGTCTCTTTTTCCGAAAGACCGCCCGCCCTTTATCGGCATCGATCAGGAAGGGGGACGAGTCGCCCGCCTCGGTCCGCCTTTCACACTTTTTCCCGGTAACGATTATCTCGGCCGCATCTATAGAAAGACAAAAAGCCTCAGCCTTATCCAAGCGCAAGCCCAGGCGATGGCGAAGGAGCTTAAGGCGATCGGCGTCAATCTGAATTTCACGCCGGTGGCCGATATCGACACAAATCCACGAAACCCCGTCATCGGCCCGCGGGCGTTTGGAAAAAATCCAAAAGATGTTGCCCGACTCGTCGCGACGACAGTGAAGGCCTACAAGAAGGAGAGGGTGATCTGTTGCGCGAAACACTTTCCAGGACATGGCGACACATCGAAGGACAGTCATAAGGTTCTCCCCATCGTTCGAGCTTCGCGCCCAACACTGTTTCGCCGAGAGCTTTTGCCTTTTGAATCGGCGGTACGGGCCGGTGTCCCGACGATCATGACCGCTCACGTTGTCTATCCCTCTCTGGATCGCGCCCTTCCAGCGACTCTTTCGAAGTTCATCCTGGATCGATTGTTGCGACGAAAACTTCACTTCGACGGCGTGGCGATCAGCGACGATTTGGAAATGAACGCGATCGTCCTTCATTCGTCGATTTCCGAGGCAGCGCTGAATGCCATACGCGCCGGCGTAGATCTCTTGCTGGTTTGCAAATCTCTCTCCGAAGCTCGTCAGGTTCACCTGGATTTGTCGAAAGCGGTCCTGTGGGGCCAAGTTTCGGTGAACCGGATTGCAGAGGCCTTGAATCGGATACGAAAGGTCAAAAAGAGGTACCTGAGCGGAGGACCCGGCCTATCGCTAACTTCTGTGCCTCGGAACGGTTGGAGGAAGCATCAAAAGCTGGCGGAGGTCATTAAAGAAAAAGGGAAACAAGAGTTGCTTGTGTCTGCCTAAGTGCTCGTTTACAATATGTTTCACCCGTGATTCCGAACACTTTCACAGCAGCAGTTTTGGGCAGTAACCCACTTAACTCCACAAGAGTCTACTAAGGAGGTTGTTTAAATGCAGGGATTTTCAGAAGTTTTACTAAGAAGCCCCTTCATGATCGTGAACCTTATCGTCTCAATCCTGGCTGGGGCCGTGATTTTGGAGCGTTTTTTTATGCTCCTGACTCGCCTCACCGCTGACGGCAAAAACTTCATGCAAAACATTGAACGGTACGTGTTGGCCAACGACCTGACCCAGGCGATCAACTATTGTAATACTTCACAGGCTCCGCTGGCCACGGTGGTCAAGGCCGGATTGGTGAAAGCCAATCGAGGCGGAATGGCGATTTCGATGGGCGTGGATGAAGCTCTTCTCCAAGTCACGCCTCTGGTGGAAAAGCGGATCGGGACGCTCTGGTCGTTCGCCAACATCGCTACGTTAATTGGACTGATCGGAACGATCGTCGGACTGATCACGGCGTTCACCGGCCTTTCGGTTGCCACGCCCGAGCAGAGAGCCCTGCTCCTCGGTTCCGGTATCGCCGAAGCTCTCTACAACACGGCCTTCGGTCTCGTCATCGCCGTCAGTTGTATTATGTCCCATCTTTTCCTGTCCGGGATCGCGAAGAAGATCATCGGCGACCTCGATTATTATTCGAGCCGCCTTGAGAATCTTCTGACGCTTCGCCAGGACGCCGAAAAGGCGTAGGGACAACAACGCCCGTGAGAGCGCGCCGAAGCAGTCTTGCCGAGATCGGTCAGGAGCTGAACCTGATTCCTTATCTGGATATCATGGTGAACCTCGTGTTGTTCATGCTGGTGACGATTACCAGCTTTCTGAGCTTTACGATGTTGAATGCCTCCATTCCGCAGTTGGCCCCCAACGCCGCGCAGGCGGCTGCGCAGATGAAAAAGGAGCAGTTGCTCCTGATGGTGAGGGTGACCAAGGAGGGGTTCCAGGTCGACCCGAACGTGCAAGGTGGAGCCGCGGTCCCTCAAAAGGCGATCGCCAGGAAGGGCGAGGCCTATGATTTTCAGGGGCTCACGGCCATGGCGACCGAACTCAAAAAGCGATTCACCGAGGAAACTCGCGTCCTGATCATTGCGGAGCCTCGGATCATCTATGACGACATCATTCATACGATGGACGCCATTCGTGAAAGTGAAGCGGGAGCGGGAAATCTCTTCCCGGATGTAACGCTGAGCATTTTGTAAAGGAGCTTATTTGTGACACCGGCGAAACAAAAGACCGAAGAACATTTCGCTCACGCTTGGCGCGCGCGCCTCAAAAAGCGCCGGGGGAAGACGTTTAATCCGGTCCAGATCCGGGAACTCAATCTCGTCGCCATGATGGACATGCTGACGCTGATCCTCGTGTTCCTTCTCAAGAGCTATTCCGTAAGTGCCATGTCGATCCCGGTGGGCGAAGAAATCAACATCCCCAAGTCGACGAATCTGATGAGCCCCGGTGAAGCGGTCAAATTGACCGTCACGAAGATCGGCGGCGAAACTGCCGGCATAATCGCCGTGGACGAAAAGAAAGTCATGGAGCTCAGTACGGCGGCACTGACAAAGATGGAGAACTCGGCTCGACAACGGAACTTTCTCATTCCCGAGCTTCACAAAGAACTCAAGCAAAAGGCGGACGCCATTAAGCAAATGGCCACGATCAATCCCTCCGTAAAATTCGAAGGGAAAATTCTGGTGATTGCCGACAAGGAACTTCCGTATTGGCTCGTCACCGAGGTTCTTTTTACGGCCGCCGAAGCGCAGTTTGAACAGTACAAACTGGTCGCCCTCGCAGAAAAACAATAGTGGGACGCGCTTACCGCAGCGCGACCCTTAGGCGACACCCTGCCCAGTCAAAACAAGCCGACATGAGTCGTTAACTACCTAAAATTATAACGCTTTATTTCGACCTTCCCTTGGTACGCCTGTTGCGTTTCTTGGCCTCGGACGACCCTTACCGGGTCCTACGAGGAGAGAACGATGAAGCGTACGGAGCAAATCAGGATCGGGAGTTTGGTAAGAGGGTTGATTCTCTTGCTTGCGGCTCCCATCGTCCTCAGCGCGTGCGGGGGAACCCAGCAAAGAAACCAAAGATTGAATCCCGCCTTGTTCGCCAATTACAACGCCAACCTCGCCCAGCGCCAACCTACCTCTCCATCCGGCTCCGTTCGTCGGAACGATATTCTTCAAAACGGCAATCAGGCGCTCGGTGGTGGGGTTTGTTTTAACACGGCCGCGGGCACGTATATCAACTGCACGACGGGCGGCGCCATTCAGGCCGGGACATCCCAGGCGGTTCTTCTGTGCCAGCTGCGCGGCCTCCTGTGTCCCGAGAAGGCGGCGCAGACCACAAAGCCGGACGCCGGCAAAAAGGGCAAGGGAATTGGGGACACGGATCAAGGCTTTGTCAGCGGCGGCAGCCGTGTCGATTCCGACCTTTACGCCAACCAGACGGATCGATGGAAGAGAGCTTGCGGCTCCGCCAACATTCCTGGCTTTCGACAAAACCGTTTAGCTCAACTTAAGATTGTGGATGCAGCGGCCAAAGATCCGACAAACGAAGATCTCAAAAAGAAAGCGGCTTCAGCGACAGACGAACTTGCAAAATTGGAAGCTCAACTTCAGGAAGAGATTTCAAAATTGGAGCAATCGACCCAGCCCGATGCGGACGCCGATGGGATTCCCGATGCCTGCGAAGACACCCTAAGAGCCGCCAATTTCTCATTGGCTGAGAATGAGGTGCCGAACGGCTACCTTGTCACCATCAAAAAAATTAAGGCAGAAACTCTCAGAGATCGCATTCTTAACGATCCAGATCTTAAGGCACAAATGGCAAAAGCCCGTCTCCATAAGTGGGATATCAGAGATCGCGATCAACTCAACAACGCCTTGGCCGTATTAATTGCGTTCGATCGAGCGACCAACGGTGAATCCAGCGAAGCGGTTGTTCGTAAGATCCTGGATTGGGCCGATTCCGCGGATCCCGTCAAACTCGATAAGGACCGCTACGAAACCGTTATCGCTGAAACTGCGCTTCCAGCCGATCTGAAAAGTAAGAAGGACGTCTCCGTTCTCAAGGGCGGAAGCCACCCCAGCCAGGCTCTTTTCCGGGACCCCCGCATACCGGTGGCTGATTTCAGTTATGCCGATATCAACCCAATCTATACCGACTTTCAGAACTTAGCGGATGACGAGTACATGGTGTACGTGGCGGAGGCGAAAATCGCAGCGCCAAATTTCACCATTGGCCTACGCAAGAAAAACGGCGGCCGCGACGCTGGACTGGCGATCGCATTTGTGGACGGGCAAATTGCGGCCCACTCGCTCGATTTGCAAAAGATTGACGGTACAGTCAAGGATCGGCTAGGCGATATCGCCAAACGTCGGGAGAAGGCTTTCGAAAAATTGCCCAATAGCAAGAGCCGTCGCCTTCTGACGATGATCGCATTGCAGGATGTCACGAGAGAACAAGAAAAGGTCGACATCCGCGATTACTTCGCCGTGAAATTTGATTCGATGAACGAAACGTACTGGGAGCTCCTTCCTCAAGAGATGGCGTCGTTTAAGGAATTGAAGTCAGATAATTCAGTCATCCTTGGATGGAAACCGCCCGTGAGTGCCGTAGCGGCAACCGTGGGTGGGAATGCAGGAGAGGGTGCAGCGATTGGACTGCCAAGTTGTGATGAGTTAAAAACAAATATTGAAACCAAAAGAGCGGAATTAGCCGATGCCTCAGAACCAGAAGCTGCGTCAATTAATGACCAGATAAACAAGCTACAGGCACTTATTGACGGCAACAAATGCCGTTGATTTAACTCCCACATCGGGGCTTGCCCGTCGAATTTCCCGTGAAACGCGAATAAGAAGTTACTTCGACGCGCGGACAGCGCGCTTATCGGCCCAGCGTTTGATCTCTTTGATCCGCTCCGACATCGTCGTGGAGAGCGGCACGGTGTGCGCGATCATCTTGTAAAGATCGTGCTCGTTAAACTGCCGCTTCTCGTGGAAGGCTTCGAACATCCCGGCATTCACGATCTGTTCGATCTCGGCGCCGGCAAATCCTACGGTTGCTTTAGCCAAGTTCACCAGGCTGAATTTTTCAGGATTGTGTTTGTGCCGCAGAATATGCACTCGAAAGATATCGCCGCGCTCGTTCTCCGTCGGAAGATCCACGAAAAAAATCTCATCGAAGCGACCTTTTCGCAGGAGTTCCGGAGGAAGCTTGTCGATTTCGTTCGCCGTAGCGGCGATAAACACGACCGATTTCTTTTCTTGCATCCAGGTCAGGAACGACGAGAAGATTCGGGCGGTCACGCCGCCGTCTCCTTGCGCATAACCGGCCACACCCTTTTCGATCTCTTCCAGCCACAGAATAACGGGAGCCACGGCTTCGACGGTCTTGAGCGCCCGGCGCATCGTTTCTTCGGGATTGCCGATGGTTCCCCCGTAAACCTTGGTCATGTCGAGGCGCATGAGCGGCAGGCGCCAATACTGGCTGATCGCCTTGACGCAGCATGATTTTCC
>DATDPG010000194.1 GCA_035292885.1 Bdellovibrionota bacterium
TTTCGCACCGATGATTCCGTACGTGGTCTTGGCCTCCGTAAAGCCGTAGTCGATATCCGCGCGAAGGGTATGCAAAGGCACCCTCCCTTCCATGTGCCACTCGCTTCGGGCGATTTCCGCTCCGCCGAGCCTCCCGCTGACGCGAACTTTGATTCCCTTGGCCCCCAATTTCATCGCGGACTGAACGGCGCGTTTGATCACGCGGCGGAACGCCACGCGGCGCTCCAGCTGCATCGCGATATTTTCCGCGACGAGTTGCGCATCCAATTCAGCCTTCCGCACTTCTTTGATGTTGAGAGAAATATCCTTCGACGTCATTTTCTGGAGCTCGGACCGGAGCGTGTCGATCCCGGCGCCCCGCTTGCCGATCACGATTCCCGGACGCGCGGAGAAGATATCCACGTTGCACTTATTGGCCGCCCGTTCGATTTCGATTCGGGAAACGCCGGCATGGAACAGTTTCTCCTTGAGGACTCTTCGAATCTTGAGATCCTCGTGCAGGCTTTTCGCATACTCCCTCTGGCTGAACCACCGCGACGTCCACGTTCGAATAATGCCCAGCCGAAAACCCGTCGGATTGACTTTCTGTCCCACCGCGTATCTCCTATCTCTCGTCCAAGACCACCGTAATGTGGCTCGTTCGTTTGTTGACGCGCGTTCCCCGTCCCATGGCCCGCGCGGTAAACCGTTTCATGATCGGCCCGTTATCCACGGAAATCTCCTTCACGTAGAGCGAGTCCGGATCCACCTTCTTCTGCGACGTGGCATTGGCGAGAGCGCTCTTCACCAACTTGGCGAACGTCGGCGCGCTCTTGTGCGTCGTGAACTTCAAAATCGCCGTGGCCTCTTCCACGCTCCGCCCGCGCAGCATGTCCGCCACCAGGCGCGCTTTTCGGGGTGGGACTCGAACGTATTTCAAAAATACCTTGGATGCCATCCGTTACGCCCCCGGCTCCGTCGTCGTCTTGCGATCTCCCGAATGCATGACAAACGTCCGCGTCGACGCGAACTCGCCCAATTTATGTCCCACCATGTTTTCCGTGATGAAGATCGGGAGAAATTTCCGGCCGTTGTGGATCGCAAAGGTGTACCCGACGAATTCAGGGAGAATCGTCGAGCGCCGCGACCAGGTCTTGATCACTTTCTTCTGGCCGGCCTCTTCACATTCCTTTATTTTCTTCATTACGTGGCCGTCCACGAACGGTCCTTTTCTTGTGCTTCGTCCCATTATTTCTTTCTCCGTTGAACGATGAATTTTTCCGTCCGTTTGTTCAGACGGGTCTTATAACCCTTCGTCGGCAGTCCCCACGGACTCACCGGATGGCGACCGCCTTTCGTCTTACCCTCTCCGCCGCCGTGTGGATGGTCGATCGGGTTCATCGCCGTCCCGCGCACGCTCGGATTTCGTCCGAACCATCGGGTTCGGCCGGCCTTGCCGATCGTGATGTTTTCGTGATCGATGTTGGAAAGTTGTCCCACCGTGGCGTAACAAAGTTCGGGAACCTTCCGAATTTCGCCGGAGGGAAGACGAAGCTGGGCATATCCCGCGTCTCGGGCCATCAGTTGCGCTGACGAACCCGCCGTGCGAACCATTTGGCCACCCCGCCCCACTTTCATTTCCACGTTGTGAACCAGCGTACCGGTCGGAATCTTTGAAAGCGGAAGGGCATTTCCGGGCCGAATCTCGGCCGCTTCCCCGGCCACCACGGCATACCCGACCTTCAAACCTTCCGGAGCCAAGATGTAGCGGCGATCGCCGTCCGCGTACGTGATCTGCGCGATAAACGTCGAGCGGTTCGGATCGTACTCAATCGAAACGACTTTTCCCGGAATGCCTTCTTTGTCCCTTCGGAGAAAATCGATCTTGCGGTAACGTCGTTTGTGGCCTCCGCCGATCCAACGCGACGTAATTCTCCCTTGGTTATTCCGTCCCCCGGTGCGTTTCGAGCTTTGAGTCAAAGCCTTGAGCGGCTTGGACCGCGTTAATTCATCAAACGTAAGCCGCGTAATGAATCGCGAACTGGGCGTAAATGGTTTTAATCCTACGATCGGCATCAGACTCCCTCGAACAGTTCGATTTTGTCCCCTTCGCGAAGCGTCGCGATCGCCTTCTTCCAGCTCGCCCGCTTTCCCGCATACCGCCCGACCTGCTTGAATTTTCCGCGAACGACAAGCGTGTTCAGCCCCTTCACTTTCACCTTGAAGGCCTTTTCGATCGCTTCTCGGATCTGCGGCTTGGTCGCGTGCTTCGACACCTCGAACACGACCTGATTTCCTTTTTCTCGAAGCTTCGTCGATTTTTCCGTGATGATGGGCCGGCGAATCACGCTTCCCAGTTCGGCGCTCATGACGTCCTCTCTTTCTCCATCCACTTCAGCGACGCCGAGGAGAGGAGCAAGGTGTCGTACTTCATCACGTCAAAGACATTGAGGCCCCGAACGTCGATGTACCTCGCGTTCGCAAGATTTCTTACCGAGCGATACAGTTTGTCGTTGTCCATGTCGACGACGAGAGCGCTCTTCGCCTTGAGTTGCTGCATCAGGTCGAGCATTATTTTCGTTTTCGGCGTTTTGAAAGAAGTGTCCGCTAATACGACGATCTTTCCATCGCGCTGCTTTTCGCTCAGCGCCACGGCGAGAGCCTGCCGCCGGACTTTCTGCGGCAGGCGATAGCTGTAATCTCGCGGCATCGGGCCGAAGAGCCGAGCGCCGCCCACCATCAGCGGAGACCGGTTGCTTCCCTGGCGGGCGTTGCCGGTCCCTTTTTGGCGGTACGGTTTCTTGCCCCCGCCCCGGATTTCGGAACGCGTTTTTGTTTTCGCAGACCCTTGCCTGCGGGACGCCAACTGCATCAGCACGGCGTCGTGGAGAAGGTGATTTTTCAGTTTCGCCCCGAAAAGCCCCGCGGAAAGTTTCGCCTCTCCGGAGCTCTTTCCTTTTTGATCGACCATCTGCGCCGTCAGTTCCATCTCTTATCCTCGGTAACTCTGAATCTCGACGTCCACCCCGGCCGCAAGATCGAGCTTCATCAACGCATCGATCGTCTGTTGCGTCGGCTCCAAAATGTCGATGAGCCGTTTGTGTGTCCGAATTTCAAATTGCTCCCGCGATTTCTTGTCCGTGTGAGGGGATCGCAACACGCAATACCGGTTGATTTTGGTCGGCAGTGGAATCGGCCCGGCGACGCTCGCGCCCGTCCTTCGAGCCGTTTCAACAATCTCCACGGTCGATTGGTCGAGGACCTGATAGTCATAGGCCTTGAGTCGGATGCGAATTTTCTCTTCTTGCGTCATTTCAGCTCCGTCGTCTTAGTTCCTTGGGGCAGCGCCGCCGTCCCTATACTTTGAAACGATCTCTTCCGCCAGCTGCGCGGGTACGGGCGAATAATGATCGAATTCCATCGTGAAACTGGCCCGCCCTTGCGTGTTGGATCGAAGGTCGGTGGAATACCCAAACATCTCGGAAAGCGGTACGAGGGCGGCGATCACCTGCGTTCCGATCCGCGGCTCCAATCCCAGTATTTTCGCCCGGCGCGAGTTTAAGTCTCCAATAACATTGGACATATACTCCTCTGGAACCACGACTTCGGCTTTCATGATCGGTTCCAATACGATTGGGGAAGCCTTTTTAGTCCCCTCCTTGAATCCGATCGAGCCCGCGATCTTAAACGCCATTTCGGAGGAATCGACGTCGTGATACGAGCCGTCGATCAATCGAACTTTGATGTCCACCATGGGGTACCCGGCCAGGATTCCGTTTTCCATGGCTTCCTCGATCCCCTTTTCGACCGGCTTGATGTATTCCTTCGGAATCGATCCCCCTTTGATGGCGGACTCAAACTCGAACCCCTTCCCTTTCTCGTTCGGTTCGATTTCCAAGAATACGTGTCCGTACTGGCCGCGACCGCCGGTCTGACGGATGTACTTTCCTTCGCTCTTAACCTTCTTCGTAATCGTTTCGCGATACGCGACCTGCGGTTTGCCGATGTTCGCATCCACTTTGAACTCTCGAAGCATCCGGTCGACGATGATCTCGAGGTGAAGCTCCCCCATGCCTGAAATGAGGGTCTGGCCGGTTTCCTCGTCGGTCTTCACACGGAAGGAGGGATCCTCCTGCGACAGTTTGTAGAGGGCGTCGCCCATTTTTTCCTGATCGGCCTTCGTCTTCGGTTCGATCGCAATTTGCATGACCGGCTCCGGGAACGTGATCGATTCCAACAGAATCGGGTGTTCGGGGTCGCAAAACGTGTCTCCCGTCATCGCATTCTTAAGCCCCACAGCGGCCACGATCTCCCCGGCGGTCGCGGAATCGATCTCTTCTCGTTTGTTGGCGTGCATCAGAAGAATCCGACCGATTCGCTCTTTCTTTCCGCGCGTGGAGTTCAGCATGGTCATGCCGCTGTCGACTTTTCCGGAATAAATGCGAAGATAGGTCAGCTGCCCGACGAAGGGATCGGACGTGATTTTAAACGCCAGTGCCGAGAACGGTTCTTTCACGTCCGCCTTCCGGAGCAATTCCACGGCCTTTTCGCCGTTCATTTTCTTACCTTTCACCGGAGGGATGTCCAGTGGAGACGGGAGATAGTCGACGACGCCGTCCAGAAGCTGCTGGACTCCTTTGTTCTTGAAGGCCGCGCCGCAAAGAACCGGCGTATGCTTGAAATGGATCGTCCCTTTCCGAATCACTTTTAGAATTTCCTCTTTTGTGATTTCCTTGCCGCCCAAATAAGCTTCCATAAATGCGTCGTCCGACTCCGACAAGGTCTCCATCATTTTCTCGCGCCACACTTTGGCGTCTTCCTCAAACTCCGCCGGAATCGGAATGGTCTCGAATTCCGCACCGAGCGTTTCGTCCTTGAAGAGGTGCCCCTTCATTGTGACAAGATCGATGACCCCGGTGTGCTTGTCTTCCACGCCCATCGGAATCTGAAGAGCCACCGGCTTCGCATGCAGCCGTGTGATCATTTGCTCCACGCAACGGGGGAAATTCGCGCCGATTCGATCCATCTTGTTGACGAATGCGAGACGCGGCACTTTATACTTATCGGCCTGGCGCCAAACGGTTTCCGACTGGGGCTCTACGCCGGCCACACCGTCAAAAACACCGACCGCTCCGTCCAAAACCCGCAACGATCGTTCGACCTCGACCGTGAAATCGACGTGCCCGGGCGTGTCGATGATGTTGATTCGGTGGTTCCGCCAAAAACAGGTCGTCGCGGCGGAAGTAATCGTAATCCCGCGCTCCTGCTCCTGGACCATCCAATCCATCGTGGCGGTCCCTTCGTGAACCTCGCCGATTTTGTGGGATTTACCGGTGTAGTAGAGTACGCGCTCGGTGGTCGTCGTCTTGCCCGCGTCGATATGGGCAATGATTCCGATATTTCGAGTTTTCTCCAGAGGTACGTACATCGTTTTCTTTCGAGCGCATTACGATTTCTTGAAAAATCTGCTCTCCTCCAAACTTAATTTCGTTCCCTTACCACCGGTAGTGCGCGAACGCCTTGTTCGCCTCCGCCATCTTGTGAACGTCTTCCCGCTTCTTGATGGCCGCGCCGCGGTTGTTGTAAGCGTCCATCACTTCATCCGCGAGCTTCTCCCGCATCGAATGCCCGGGCCGGCTCTTGGCCGCCAGAATCAGCCATCGAAGCCCCAGCGCCTCCCGCCGGGTCGTCCGCACTTCCATCGGGACCTGATACGTCGCGCCTCCCACCCGCCGGCTCTTCGTCTCGACCACCGGCTTGATGTTGTCGATGGCGCGCTTAAAAATCCGAAGAGGATCGTCCTTCATCTTTTCGGCCAAAATATCGAACGATCCGTAAACCAAATGTTCGGCGACGGACTTTTTTCCACTGCGCATAATCGTCGTCACGAACCGGCTCACCAAACGGTCGTGAAATTTCGGATCCGCCTCTCGAACTCGCGTCGCTATTTCTCTTCGTCTAGGCATTCGTTCAACTCCTTGCCGTAAGGTTCCCCTGTGTCTGCGCGCAGCAGGCTCCGCCCGCCGGACCCCAGACCGGACAATCCGCGCTTACCCTCTTTTCGTTCCGTATTTGGAGCGCGACCGCTTTCGATTCTGCACACCGACCGAATCCAGCGTGCCTCGCACGATGTGATAACGAACGCCCGGCAAATCCTTCACTCGGCCGCCTCGAACCAAAACCACCGAGTGTTCCTGGAGATTGTGTCCCTCTCCCGGAATGTACGCCGTGATTTCAAAGCCGTTGGTCAGTCGAACCCGAGCGACTTTCCGCAACGCCGAGTTCGGCTTTTTGGGTGTCACCGTGTAAACACGGGTGCACACTCCCCGCCGCTGCGGCGATCTCACAAGCGCCGGCGCGGACGTTTTGCGTCTTTGTTGGGCTCGTCCTCTCCGAACCAATTGACTAATCGTAGGCATCGTTATCGCTTCGAAAAAAGAGGCGGGAAGATAGGTAAAATGGCCAAAAATGTCAAGAGTATTAAGAGGTTTTTGACTTGCGGCGGAATCTCGCAAGAGGAGTGCATTCGATTCTCAGGCATGCCCTCGTTTCGTACTCAAAAACATCGTGTTTCAGAACGAGACCGAGTTAATTCGAAAAGCGCGAGAAAGGGTGTCGGCTTGATGACGAGCCTTAGTAGGCCCTCTTCCGCGAATAACTTGACCGGTTCGCGGGAGACGAAGCGGACTCAACGAAACTACGTAAGATCTTTGGAAATTATCACTATGCCCTCCCCCGATTGACATCAATATATGGTTATAGCATTATGTATATACTATGCATCGAACAACCCTTATGCTTCCCGACGTTTTGAAAAGGAAGGCGACCCTTCAGGCGCGCGAGTTAGGAATTTCTTTCGGAGAATTCGTCCGGAAGGCGATCGAATCGATGTTGCATTCTAGAAAGACCACGCGCGGTTCGGACCCACTCTTTTCCAATTTCCGTCCCTATGAAGGAAATGCTCCTTCCGATTCAAGCGTGGATCACGACAAGTATCTCTATGACGAAGAACCATGATCTTCATTGATACCGGGGCCTTTCTTGCACGCCACCTGAAATCCGACCAGTATCACGAGCGAGCCATCAAGAGTTGGGAAAAATTGCGCGAACGATTCCCACGCGCCTACACATCCAATTTTGTTGTATCCGAAACCCTGACCTTCCTTGGCCGTCGAACCGATTATCAATACGCCTCTGAGGTAGGACATAACATCTATGCTTCTTCGTTTCTGACCATACTCCGCCCTGACCATGCCGACGAAACGGAAGCTCTGAAATGGATGTCAAAATATGCCGATCTGAACGTGAGTTTCACCGATTGTGTGTCATTTTCCCTGATGAAGCGCTCGAGGATTACTCAAGTTTTTGGGTACGACCAGCGGCACTTCGAATCCGCTGGATTTTTGATCTGGGAATAAATCCCCCATTAGATTCGTGTGATCTTCGTCACGTTTGGTAGAATGGGTGGTGGAAACTACGATGAACTTTCGATCCTCAAAAGCAGCAGAGCGGGCCCTTGAATATGGCCTCGATCTTTCGTTGACCGAACACAATCTCACATTGACTCCGGAACAACGACTGGTTCAGCATCAGGAAGCCCTAAATCTCGTAATGGCGTTGACGGAGGCAGGAAAGCGGCTTCATGCAACAGAATCTAAATCAGCTTCTAGTGAATCTTCTTCAAAGCGATCTAGAATTTGTCAAAGAAAGTAACTTGTCATCAAAAATATTAATTCGTCAGCTTGTCGAACCCGACTTTGTACACGGCATTGAATTTATTGCGCGCGTACTTTCGCACCCTCGACTTTAGGTCTTCGGCGACTTTCCCGGCTTCATCCTGCCATTCATCGATACACTTATTGATCCCTATGTTCGCCTGATCGGTGAGATATGCGGACATCCTTTTCTCTTCTTTAGCCGTAAGCTCTCGGTGCGACAAGGCCAGTTCCTTGATATCCTTGTCGAGTTGCTCTGCAGGAATCGTGAGCGCATTCTCGACACACGCCAAAATGCCCCATGGCTGCGAAATCTTCTCAACATTCATGAGATACTGCACAAACTCATACCATTGATCCGAAGAACCTGGCGCGTTGTCATGCCCGAACACTTTGATGGGACAGTTCAACTCCGCATAATACGAAACCGCCGGCATTCGCAAGTCGAACGAGCCTTCCGACTTGCCATTCGCCCCGGACATGTCTACGCAGCGAAATGCTGTCGCGCTGAACGTGTCCTCAGGATCTCTTTTTGGTTTCGGCACGTAAGACATCGAACACACTTTGTGTATGTCGTGAAGAGTGTTCCCCTCTCTCTCGAGCTTTGAAACGATTTCGAATTCGATTTTTCCCTTTTGGGTGTCAACGGTCTTAAGTTTCAGTTTCCCGTTGTCTGTCGAGAACGAATATTTGGTCATTTCGAGAGACTTAAGACCCAATGCTCCACATCCCATCATTCCATCACAGTCAAGCTTACAGGAGGTTTCGGTTGAACAGTCTAATCCGCATTGTCCCAGGCCGGTCATTCTACCGTGGGTAAACCACTCGTAACCTGCAAAGACTTTGATCGGTTCCGCCAGCGCATTCGCCGGAATACCTGAGGCGACCAAGAGGAGTAGGATCAAGTAAGGTCCTGAACGTCTCTCTTTCATGCGTTCTTCACTTAATTACTTCGCTTCCGGCCGTTGCTCGACCGAGGGCGGCGTCAACCTTAACGAAGTGTCCGCTTCCTCCGAATCCTTTGTCATTTCCAACGGGGCTTCGTCCGTCGCCGCCTGAATTCCCAGATTTCGGTAATACGGCACGCCGGTCCCGGCCGGGATCAGCCGGCCCATGATGACGTTTTCTTTGAGTCCCCGAAGATAGTCGGTCTTTCCATTGATCGCCGCTTCCGTAAAAACCTTCGTAGTCTCTTGGAATGACGCAGCAGAGATGAACGATTCCGTCGAGAGCGACGCTTTGGTAATTCCAAGGAGCAATGGCTCGGCTGTCGCCGGTTTTCCGCCCTTCTTCTTCACCTTTTCGTTCACTTCCTGGAAATGGGCTTTTTCGACCTGCTCGCCGTCCAGGAACGTGGTATCGCCCGCATCGCTCACCTTCACTTTCCGGAGCATCTGCCGAACGATCGCTTCGATGTGCTTGTCGTTGATTTTCACGCCCTGAAGTCGATAGACTTCCTGGACTTCGTCGACGAGGTATTTCGCCAGCTCCTTTTCTCCCAACACGCGCAAAATGTCGTGGGGATTGGCCGAGCCGTCCATCAACGCCTCGCCGGCCCGGATCCGGTCGCCTTCCAGAACGGACACGTGCTTCCCTTTTGGAATCAGGTACTCGCGCGGATCTCCGACATCGGGCGTAACGACCACTTTCCGTTTTCCTTTGGTGTCTTTTCCGAAGGAAACGACTCCATCGACTTCGGCGATG
>DATDPG010000195.1 GCA_035292885.1 Bdellovibrionota bacterium
CTTCTCGATTCGTTACGGTCACTCCGGCGGGGGCCCCTCCGGCTTCCGCGATGCGCCGCTTTGCGTCCGCATCGCGTATCCGTTTCCCCTCGCCTCCGTTTCCAAGACGAATCGGAAGGCTCCGCCAGGCACTCCGTGAGATGCTGCGGGTGTGTAATTGCGATCATCTTTTTTCTCTATTCTGTTTCAGCACAAGCCGGGGATATACATGGGAGCGTCGATGTGGGCGGATGGGTGGCGTTCAACAATTTGTCGGACGCGCCGGGGTTTGTTGTCGATGATGGCGTCGGAAATAACCATGTCCAGAAGCGATATTCGCTCCTCCGGTTGGGGCTTCGGCTCGACGCTGCGGATCTTTTTGACGGGGGCGACGGACAACGGGTTAACGCCCATCTCGATTTCGATTCCCTCATCAATCCGGACGAGCGGCGATACACCCTCGGCGTGAACGACCAGTTCCGACAGGAACTGAGGCAACTCAACGTCGAACTCCCCAAGATGGGCGGCATCGCCGACGTCTGGTTCGGGCGGCAACTTGTCTATGAAGCGGGCGGCGCGAATTTCGACGGCCTGCGAGGAGTGTTTCACGTCGGTGAATCGGTGGACATCGGCCTCTTCGGGGGTCTCGGCGTCGATCCCCGAAATCTCGCCGGCTATATCGGACCGGCGTATCGGGACAATCCCTTCACCCTGGATTTTCAAACGGCCGGCTTTTACAGCTCGTATCGCGGAGAACGAATCAAGGCGGACGGCGGCTTCGAATCCCTCTTCTTCAAAGGGCACGCCGATCGCATGACGCTTTTTTCGCAGGGATTCTTCAACCTCGATCGTGTCTGGAGTTTTTCTGGATTCGTCCGCGGCGCTCTGATCGGAAGCCGTGGGCTCGAGAACCTCAACGGCACGGTGACGGCGCGGCCGACGTCCCGCGTGACGAACAACCTGTCGTTCGAACGTTTTCGGGCTTTCGTGTTCAAGAAATCGAATGATTCGGCGATTCCCGTTCCCACCGGAATCAGCAGCAGCTTCGTCAACAACATCGACGTCGACACCAGCTCGTACAACACCGTTAAAGATCACGTCATGCTTCGAGTATTCGAGCGCAACTTTATCTTCGGCGCCGTTTCCTTCACCCGCCGAACGTTCGACGACGAAAATCAAATGAGATACACCATCGGATATCGCGACCCGCGTCTATTCGGCTCGTTCGCCGATCTCAAGCTACAAACGGACCTGATCGACAATTTCCGAGGATTCAATGCCGTCCTGGACGGTCTTCTCGGATACGAATGGATGGAGTCGAAGTTGAGGCTTGAAGGGGGCGCGACCTATTTCGCGAATGAACGGGAAATCTTCCTGAGCAATCTCCCCACCGGCCAGCGACAGACCGACAAGGAATACGCCCTGCGCGGAAACGCCTATTTCAATCCGATGCGAGAAGTCTCCCTCATTTTTGCGTATACGCTTTACGCGGAAACGGACGCCACGAACAACGATCAAGTTATGCGCATCCACGAGATCTATCTGGGCACGAATTTCAGATTCTAAAGCCCGCTTTACGCTTTCCCAAAAAATAATGTATACTTTAGTATACAAGCGTATGCGATCCCCCTTGGTGAACTTCTTCTTCGATTCAGCGCCATGGCGCGTTCTTTTTGCGTTGGTCCGAAGCTCAAACGGAAGGCGATTGCGCGAAATCGCCGATCTCTGCGGCCTTTCTCCCCGCGGCGCGCGCCTCGTTCTCGACCGTCTTCAGCGGAACGGTTGGGTGTCCATCACAAAGGATTCGCGGAGCGTGCGCTATGGATTGGAACTCACGGCCGCCGATCATGAGTTTCTTTTGCTCGTCCTCACGCGCGTCGAGGGCGAGCAGTTGGCGCGGCGCGCTCAAAAATATGGAAGATCCGCTCGGCGTTCGTTGGGCTGGATCGATCCAACGGCGAAACAAATCGTCTCCATTCGAAAGCAAATTCATGACCCCGCTCGCTCTTCTTAGGGCCGTCGTCCCGCTGCTTAGACGTTCCGGTTGCCAGTATGCGGTCGCGGGAGGCCTGGCTGCCGCGCTATACCGCCGCGAACCGCGCCTGACTCAAGATGTGGATGTTCTCCTATTGGCCTCATCCATCCGGGGAACGCAGAACGAGGCCGAGAAGATTCTCGGGAAACTCAAGTTTAGCGTGGGCCTGGCGCGCGCCTCGGATCTGAATCGTGCACCGGGATTTCACAAACGACAGGACCCCGTGGTTATGTTGGTGGGACGGAAAGAAGGGAAAGAGAAAGAAGGGGGACTGGACGTCTTATTACCGACCATGCCCTGGGTCGTACGTGCGATCGAACGAGCCCAATGTAACCTGATCGATTTCGGCTTTGGTCGTCTACCCACCATCACGCCCGAAGATTTGATCGTCGCAAAAGCACTTGCTTTGACCGATAACCCATCCCGGTACAAAGACCTCGACGATCTTCAGTCCATTTTTGAAGCCAATTTGCAGCTGGATTTTCCTTACCTCGTTTCCCTATTTGAGCTTCATCGCCTCTGGCTTCCGCGCGCGCTGGAAAAGGTGGCGCCTAAACCCGTCCAACGCGCCTCCCGATCCCAAAGCCCAAAGCACCGATAAGACAGCCATTTAACAACATTTGTTATATTAATAACTACTTAATATATAATGGAAAATTAGTAAATTGACCTTAAGATAGGCTTTTTGTTACCCTTGAATTGCATCCCCAAGTAGGGACATTCCAGGAGGCGGGGCTAGGGAGACGATTTCCTTAGTTAGGGATGTCCTTACGAAGCGGGCCCGGTAGATCCCGGGCCCGCTTTTCATTTTGAGCTCCGCGTTCGTGTGTCCGCCGGATTTCTGTTATACGTGACGGCTCGGCCATGGGCGCAAAGAGAAAATCCGTCTCGACGCCGGCTTCCCCCCTCGAAATCTTCCACGAAAAGAACGGGCTCGCGTTCCAGGGTGGAGGGGCGGAGCGGATCTCCAAACAGCACGCGCAGAATAAACTGACGGCCCGGGAGCGGATTTCGTTTTTGCTCGACGAACATTCGTTCGAAGAGATCGATCGCTTCGTGACCCACTCCTGTTCCGATTTTGGCATGGAAAAAAGGAAGACCCCGGGGGACGGCGTCGTCGCCGGTTTCGGGCGGATCGACGGCAGGAAGGTGTTCACCTTTGCTCAAGACTTCACGGTGTTCGGCGGTTCGCTTTCGCGCGCCAACGCCCGAAAGATCTGCAAAGTGATGGATCTCGCCATGAAAATCGGCGCGCCGGTGATCGGCCTCAACGACTCGGGCGGCGCCCGGATCCAGGAAGGGGTGGAAAGCCTCGGCGGCTATGCGGACATCTTTCTCCGAAACACGCTCGCCTCCGGCGTCGTTCCTCAAATCTCGGCCGTCCTCGGCCCGTGCGCGGGCGGGGCGGTCTATTCGCCGGCCATCACCGATTTCGTTTTGATGGTCAAAAAATCGAGCTACCTTTTTATCACAGGCCCGGACGTCCTTCGCACCGTCACCCACGAAGAGGTCACCAAAGAAGACCTCGGGGGTTCGAAAACGCATACCGAAAAGAGCGGCGTCGCCCATTTCGCTTATGAGAGCGACGAAGCGTGCCTCCGGGGCGTGCGAGAGCTCTTCTCGTATCTCCCTCTGAACAATATGGAGCGGCCTCCGTTTGTAGCGACCGACGATCCACCTGATCGTGCGGACGAGGCGTTGAATCAGGCGGTTCCCGCCGATCCCGCAAAGCCGTACGACATTCGGGACATTATCCGGCGGGTCGTCGATCGCGGCCGATTCTTGGAGGTCCAGGAACCTTACGCGCAGAACATCGTCGTGGGTTTCGCGCGTTTGGGGGGATTTGTGGCCGGGATCGTGGCGAACCAGCCTGCCGTCTTGGCCGGCTGCCTCGATATCGACGCTTCGGTGAAAGGGGCCCGGTTTGTCCGTTTCTGCGACTGTTTCAATATACCGATCGTCACGTTCGAAGATGTGCCCGGATTTCTGCCCGGAACCAACCAGGAATTCGGAGGCATTATCCGGCACGGCGCGAAACTGCTCTACGCGTTTGCCGAAGCCACGGTGCCCAAGCTGACGGTGATCACTCGAAAGGCGTACGGCGGGGCCTACGACGTCATGTCGTCCAAACATATTCGCGGGGATCTCAATTTCGCGTATCCCACGGCCGAAATCGCCGTGATGGGCCCGGAAGGGGCGGTCAACATTATCTTCCGGGATGAGATCGACAAGGCGTCCGATCCCGACGCGCGCCGAAAAGAGTTGGTGGCCGAGTACCGCGCCACGTTTGCAAATCCGTATAAAGCCGCCGAGCTCGGATACATCGATGAGGTGATCGTTCCTTCGACCACGCGGATGAAGCTGATTCGCGGCCTCGATCTCTTACAGGACAAGAAGGATCAAAACCCGCCCCGCAAGCACGGCAACATCCCGCTGTAAGCCATGAAGAAAGTTCTCGTCGCCAACCGGGGGGAAATCGCGGTACGGATCATCCGGACGATTCGCGAGTGCGGCTTCTCTCCCATAGCGGTGTACTCGGACGCCGACCGGGGAGCATTGCATGTGCGCATGGCGGACGAAGCGCATTATCTCGGCGCCTCCCCTCCCCTCGAGAGCTATCTCGCTATCGACAAGATCGTCGCCGTCGCAAAGCGGACCCGCGCTCATTCCATCCATCCGGGGTATGGATTTCTTTCCGAGAACGCTCCGTTCGCGCGCGCGTGTGAGCGGGCGAAAATTACATTCATCGGTCCGCCCTCAAAAGTCATCGCCGCCATGGGCGACAAAATTGGGGCCAGGGAGCGGGCGAAAACGGCGGGTGTCCGGGTGGTACCGGCCTCTGACGTACTGCCTAACGTATCCTCCGCACGCAGAGCCGCGCGGCGGGTCGGCTACCCCGTCCTTCTCAAGGCTTGCGCTGGGGGAGGCGGCAAGGGAATGCGGCGCGTGCGCGCCGAAATTGAAATGGAAGAGGCCTACCGCCTGGCACAGAGCGAAGCGAAAAAGGCGTTCGCCGACGACTCTCTTTACTTGGAGCGGTACCTGATCCGCCCGCGCCACATCGAAGTTCAAATTTTCGCGGACACCCTGGGGAATGTCGTGGCCCTGGGCGACCGGGAATGTTCCATCCAGCGGCGGCACCAAAAGATTATCGAGGAAGCGCCGGCTCCCCATCTATCCGACGAGACGCGAGCCATGATGGCCTCCGCGGCCCGGGATATCGCCCGGTCGGTCGGTTATCGCGGCGCCGCAACCGTGGAATTTTTGGTCGATCGCAAGGAACGATTTTATTTTCTGGAGATGAACACGCGTCTTCAGGTCGAGCATCCGGTGACCGAGTGGACCACGGGACTCGATCTCGTCGCTTGGCAAATCGACGTCGCGCAAAAAAAACCTCTTCCGCTCGAACAACGAGATGTGGCGCTGGTCGGCCATGCGATGGAAGCGCGCCTTTACGCCGAGGATCCGAACAACCATTTTTTTCCGAGCCCCGGGAGCATCACGCTTCTTCAATGGCCCTCCGGCCCGGGAGTTCGCGTCGACAGCGGCATCGAAGCCGGTTCCGAAATTTCTCTTTATTACGATCCGTTGTTGGCCAAAATCTCGGTCTGGAGCGAAACGCGCGACCAGGCTCGGATTCGCCTGCTTCGCGCCCTCGACGAAACGAGAATCGGCGGTTTGAAAACGAATCTCCATTTCTTGAAGTCGATTCTGGTCCATCCCCGGTTTGCGGAAGGGAGGGTTTCGACCACGTTCATTCAAGACGAGGGACCCTTCCCGGCGCAGACGTTGACCGATCTTGAATTCGACGCGGCCCTGGCTACCGCTTCCCTCGCGATGGCGGTACCGGTCGCGTCGGGGGGTAGTGCCGAACGGGCGGTATCCGCTTGGTGGCGCAGCGGACTTCCCCGTCGGAGAGGGCAGGCCTTCGGATGATTCTTCACTTCACGTCGAAGGATATTCAAGGCAACGCTCGGATCGAAAACATTCCCGGCACGATTACCGTCGAGCGGGACGATCGAACTACGCTCTTTCGCTACGTACCCACGGCGACCGGATTCCGGCTCGAACATCAGGGAAAAGTCCTTGAAACAACGGTGGCGTTTCGGCGGGACACCGAAATCGACATCAGTGTAAATGGCCACCTCGTTCCGCTTCACTGTTCGGATCCACGCCGATCGCCGGGAGATGTAGAAAGCCGCGTGGAACAGGGAAGCCGCCAAATCCGGGCCATTATGCCCGGTCGAGTTGTGCGCGTTTTCGTCCGACCGGGGGATGCGGTCGTCTCCGGCGATTCGCTTCTGGTGTTGGAGGCGATGAAGATGGAAAATGAAGTGAAGGCTACGATAAATGGAACCGTGGAAAGCGTGGCGGTTTCGTCCGGCGCCTCCGTGGAACGGGGCGAGCTGTTGATTTCCCTGGTGCCGAACGGCCATGCCTGAAAAACCGAAATTCTTCGCCCGCCGTTCCGACGGCGCTCCGATGCCTCCGATCGTCGAACCCCCCGATCGAACGAAATATGCCGCCGACTTGGGCTGGCCTGGGCAATTCCCATTCACGCGCGGAATTCAGCCGACCATGTATCGCGGCCGGCTTTGGACAATGCGCCAGTACGCCGGGTTTGGAACGGCGGAGGAAACCAATGCCCGTTTTCAGCATCTTTTATCGAACGGGCAAACCGGCCTGTCGACCGCTTTCGATCTGCCGACCCAGATGGGTTACGACAGCGATCATCCGATGGCACTGGGGGAGGTGGGGCGCGTCGGCGTGGCGATCTCCTCGGTCGAAGACATGGAAACGCTTCTTCAGGGGATCCCGCTCGATCAGGTCTCCACGTCCATGACGATCAATTCAACGGCGGCAATTCTGCTCTGTTTCTACCTTGCGATCGCCAAACGGCGCGGCCTTTCTTTCAAAAGTCTTCGAGGGACGATTCAAAACGATGTTCTCAAGGAGTATATCGCGCGCGGAACGTTCATTTTCCCGCCCGGACCGTCGCTTCGGATCGTCACGGATCTAATCGCCTTTTGCGCCAAGGAAGTTCCCCAATGGAATCCGATCTCGATTTCCGGCTATCACATCCGGGAGGCGGGCTCGGATGCGGTACAAGAAGTCGCGTTTACGATGGCGAATGCGTGCGCGTACGCCGACGCCACGATCCGGCGAGGGCTTGAATTCGATGAATTCGCCGGACAACTCTCCTTCTTCTTCGCCGCGCACAACGATTTCATCGAAGAGATCGCGAAGTTCCGCGCGGCCCGGCGTCTCTGGGCGAAAATCGCGCGAGAACGTTTCGGCGCGAAAGAAGACCGGTCGATGCTTCTTCGTTTTCACGTGCAGACGGCGGGGAGCACGCTCACGGCCCAACAGCCGAACAACAATTTGGTTCGCGTCACGCTTCAAGCCTTGGCCGCGATCTTGGGAGGTTGCCAAAGCCTTCACACAAATTCCAGGGACGAGGCTCTGGGACTTCCGACCGAACTGTCGGCTACGCTCGCCCTTCGAACGCAGCAAATTCTTGCGGAAGAATCGGGCGTCGCCAACACGATCGATCCCGTAGGAGGGAGTTACGCCGTGGAAGCGGAAACCGACCGGATCGAAGCCGCCGCGAAAAACCGCCTGGATGAAATCGAGGGCATGGGCGGAAGCTTGCGCGCCATCGAACGCGGTTACTTTCAAAAGTCGATCGCAGAACGCGCCTATCAATATCAGCAGGAAATCGAGCGGAAGGAACGGGGAATCGTCGGCGTGAATGTGTACACCACCGATGCGATTCATCCCCCTCCGATTCTGCGCGTCGATCCCGTCCTTGAAAAGCGCCGGAAAGCCCGGCTCGCCAAACTCCGTAATGAGCGCGACACGCCGCGCACTGAACGTGCACTTCTCCATCTCGGAGAAGCGGCCCGATCGGAAGAAAATCTCGTTCCTTTCATTCTCACCGCCGTTGAAGCCCTGGCTACGTTGGGCGAAATTTCCGACCGGCTCCGTACCGTGTTCGGGCAGTATCACTCTCCCGACGCCCTCGTATGAAGTGGATCGCCGCGGCCGATGGCCGCAAGACAATCATCGGGCGGCGATGGATAGCGGCGCATCCTCGAATCGTTCGAGGTAAACCAGGCGGTCGGTATAGCCCGCCTTACTCTCCCGCAAAATTCGAAAAATCTCGCCCGAACGGTCCGCCGGACAGAGAAACACGGAAAGATCGACGCGAAACCCCCCGGATCGGGCCACGGCCCCTTCTCTGTGATAGCGGTAGGTTTTCCGACCGTGACGAACTTTTGTGGAATAGCCGAAAAATTGACGGGACAGTCGCGTACGGGCCAGTGGATCAAGCCTGGATGTTTCATATGCGATCAGCCGATAGGCAACGCTATTCCCATCATCCTCCGGAAAGAGCAAACCCCGGCCATACAATACGATAGAATCAGCCAGGAGTTCGGACCGAAAATCGGGAGCAAGACCGTGGAGATTGGGTTCCACGATAACGAGATCGACCTTCCGACCCAGCGCTTTTCCGATTCTCTCCGCTATGGTTTGCAGATCAGTCTGGAGCGCCGGCGTGTCGTTTCCTTTTGTTACAATGAATAGATCGATATCGGACCCTTCATGCGCGTCACCGCGGGCGAAGGACCCGAACAAACAAATGAGGCGCAGGTCGTTTAATGGAAACTGCGCAATCTGAGAATAAAGATCGGCCACTGTGGTCATCTGTTTTCTCCCAATGTGGGGAGCGCAAGCGCTTCGATCTTCTCAAATAACGGCCGGGCTTGTTGCCATTCCTTCGTACCGTCGCTTCCTCCATATTCGCAACCCACCCGAAACTCGCGCTCGATCTTCGTGAACCCCGAAATCACCGTTTCGGTCCTGTCACCGAACAAATCGGCTTGGCCTCGAAGCACTCGCGCAACTTCGGCGTGGTGTTGAATGTGAATCGCCTTGGTCGCCGCACACGCCTCGATCAGCTGAAACAATGCATCAAAGAGGTTCGCGACACGCACAAAATCTTCCATTTCATCCGAGAAAGCGACGTCCCGAAAGGCCCGGTACTTACGCACATGCACTTCTTTTTTTGACATTGGTCTCTTTGTGTAATTGATAACACAAACACCCGTACGCGGTCAATGATTTGTGAAACTAATTGCACAACTTTTAAACGGCTTTCACATGAAAGGTTTAGGCTCTCGTTCCCCTCTTTCCCAGCGTGAGGATGGGACAATACTCGCGCAGTTCTTCACGGCGCCACCAAGAATCGCCGTGATCGTTCGAATTTCGGCGTGTGAAGCGATAGTCGTAGACGGTCGTTCGAATGTAGTTGGGGGGGTCGTCCGGAAACGGATTGACGGCGAGGAGAGAGGCCACATCTTTCGACCCCTCCATTAATCGACGCGCAAAGTGGAGAAACCAGGGATTGGTCTCGCAACTCCCCAAGGCGGCGAACCACATCTGCCAATCCAGACGGGGTTGGTGCGGCGCCACGAACGAAGGCTTCCGTGTGGGGTCTCCCGGCTTGAATTTGAATTCATAGCTCTTCCATTCCTGCCCGTCTTCGCTCCCCTCGACGATGATCTCGGGACGCGACGTCGTCATGACGGCGAACAGGCCGTACCCGCTCACCAAATGAAACGGTTCCGTCGTTTGGAACAATTGGACGACCGGCCTCGGCCACCGGCGCACGACGCGAAACATATTGAGCAACTGCACGGAGGAAAGCGTCAATAGAATGACGGCGATCGGCGTAAGCACCCACTTCGGCCAACGCCGGGGAGGGTAGGATTGCTCTTCCGGTTGAAGATAAAAAGCCCGAACGCGCCAGCTCCGCAGCCAAGCCGCGTCGTCCAAAAGAAGAAGGCAGAGAGCCAC
>DATDPG010000196.1 GCA_035292885.1 Bdellovibrionota bacterium
GTCGGCCCTGGCTTTCTCATTGCTCAGGCAGGCTTCGAACTTGCCGAGATCCAGTTTCAGCTCTTTGGCGTAATTGGTTAAGTCGTCCTTCTCGAGTTTCTGCTGAGCGAACAGCTTGTCGTGATAACCCCAGAACTGTCCTTGTTCATTCGCGCAGCGCGCGGCAATGGCCGCCGGTTTCGCTTTGTCATGAAAGGCTAAAGGGAAATCACGGAAATAGAGCTTCACCTTTCCACGATATTCTTTCATCACCTGATTGACCGAGTCGAGCGCCCGTTTGCAAAACGGGCACTGAAAATCGGAAAATTCGACGATGGTGATCGGTGCACCCGCGACGCCCTTTGCGGGGTATGCTCCCGTGGCGACCTCCATTCGCGGCCGCGTGAAGTTGTACGCGACTTTGTATCGTTTCTTGAGCTGGTCGAAATAGACTCCGCGCCGATCTTGAATTCGATCCTGTTCCAGCTTTTGTTTAATCCGATCCGAGATTTGTTCCAGCGCGGGCATCTGACGGCCCGGCTGCGCGTTCTTTTTCATGTTGTCGTAAAATGCCGCTATATCTTTGTCCGCGACCGGCTTGATCTTGTCCTGAAGTTCCGACTTGAGAACCTGATCCTTCGTCCGGCCTATCTTTTGAGCTTCCTTTTCCACCAGATAATCAAACAGGAAATCGTCCAATGCGCGTTTCTTCGCCTCGTACATTTCCGCCCGAGCCTTCGCGAGAACTCCCTTGGCCCGTGCGTCGAGATTGGTTTCAGTAATCGGTTTTCCGTCCACGATCGCCAATGTGTCTCCGGGAGTACCGGTCCCAGTGGCAAAACTCATCGGGGCCACAAAAAATAACGCGACCCCTCCCATCACTGCGTTCACTCGCATGTTCATTCGTGCTCTCCTTATAACTATGGTCGACCGATCCGGCGGACGTCTGAGCTTAGTACACTATCCGATCCGGATTAAAAAGCCATGTGATTCTCGAAGACTAGCCGTTGTGGTATCGTGCGCACCGGCGTGAAGCAAGCCAAACCCATCGTATTCCCACCGGTCGAAGAACAGTTCGGTCTCCTTCGGAGGGGTGCCCACGAAATCATTCCCGAACAGGATCTCAAACTTAAATTGAAACGGTCCGCCGACACCGGGAAGCCGTTGGTCGTCAAATGCGGATTCGACCCGACAGCCCCCGATCTGCATCTGGGACACACCGTCGTCCTTCAAAAGATGCGCCAGTTTCAAAAGCTGGGGCACCAAATTGTTTTTTTGATCGGCGATTTTACGGGTCGAATCGGAGATCCCTCCGGGCGTTCAAAGTTGCGCGAACCTCTGAATGAAAAACAGGTTCGAGAGAATGCTCGAACGTACAAGGCCCAGGTCTTTGAAATTCTAGACCGATCCAAAACGAAGATCGATTTCAACAGCCGATGGATGAACAAAATGTCGGCGGCGGAGTTGATCGAATTGGCTACGCATTACACCGTGGCCCGGATGCTCGAGCGAGACGACTTTCACAAACGTCATCGGGCCGAGGAGCCGATCTCCATTCGCGAGTTTCTCTACCCGATCGTCCAGGGTTACGACTCGATTGCCCTCAAAGCCGACGTGGAACTCGGGGGCACCGACCAGAAATTTAATCTTCTGGTCGGCCGCGAGCTTCAGCGCGCCGTTGGCCAAGAACCTCAGGTCATCCTGACGATGCCGCTCCTGGAGGGACTCGACGGCTCGCAGAAAATGTCCAAATCCTTGGGGAATTACGTAGGAATCACGGAATCGCCGAAGGAAATGTTCGGAAAGATCATGAGTGTGAGCGACACGCTGATGATTCGATATTTTGAACTATTGACCGATCACACGAATGAGGAAATTGCGCAATTCAAAATGGGCTTGGAGAAAGGTGCGATTCATCCGCGCGATCTCAAGGCCCGACTCGCTCGAACCATCGTCATGCGCTATCACTCCGAGAAAGACGCATCCGAAGCGGAAGAAGCGTTCAACAATCAATTTCGGGATCGACAAATTCCCGGCGATCGAAAGCTCATTCCACCGCCACTGCGCGCGTCCGCAATTCGCATTAGCTGGTCACAGTACTTGAGGGATACCGGCTTAACCTCGTCGGCTAACGTTGCCACGACTCTTATAGAACAAGGTGCCGTCCATCATGGCAGCCCTGGAGGCCAACTTAGGATTGTCCGAGACCCAAAGGCGCAACCAGATGTCAAAGCGGGAGATGTAATCAAGGTGGGGAAACGAACCTGGGCGGAAATCAAGGGCGAAGACTAGTCCGTGTCCCGCATTGCCAGAAGATCGGCGTACCCGCAGCGACGTCCGTATCGACCTCTGTTTTGGGTATGGCGGAAACGGGCGATGAGACCGAAATAGCCGTCCAAACCGCTTGACTTCCTGAATCTCGCAAACGTATACTTCTCGGTCGCACCGCGGCTTTGGACTGTTTTTTTCTTGACTCTTTTCAAGCACTTCCATATAAGCCCGCGCTCTTGCTCGATCTTTGAAAACTAAATAGCGGACAGTCGAAGAAGCTTCGTGGGTGATTCAAGTTAAAACCTTTCCTGAGGGGTTTCGGCCCTTCAGGTAAGTGATGTCAGATTCAAACTGGAGAGTTTGATCCTGGCTCAGAACGAACGCTGGCGGCGTGCTTAACACATGCAAGTCGAACGAGAAAATCGTAGCAATACGGTAAGTAAAGTGGCGCACGGGTCCGTAACACGTGGGTAATCTGTCCCTGGGTGGGGAATAACCTGTCGAAAGACGAGCTAATGCCCCATAAGACCACGGGATCTCCGGATCCTGAGGTAAAAGGTGGCCTCTATTTATAAGCTATCGCCTGGAGAGGAACTCGCGCACCATCAGCTAGTTGGTGAGGTAATGGCTCACCAAGGCCTAGACGGTTAGCTGGTCTGAGAGGACGACCAGCGACACTGGAACTGAGACACGGTCCAGACTCCTACGGGAGGCAGCAGTGGGGAATATTGGACAATGGGCGAAAGCCTGATCCAGCAACGCCGCGTGAGTGATGAAGGCCTTCGGGTTGTAAAGCTCTGTCGGTTGGAACGAATAAGGGACACCTAATACGTGTCCCGATGACGGTACCAGCAAAGGAAGCACCGGCTAACTCTGTGCCAGCAGCCGCGGTAATACAGAGGGTGCAAGCGTTGTTCGGAATCACTGGGCGTAAAGCGCGTGTAGGCGGTGGAGTGTGTCCTGTGTGAAATCCCTCGGCTTAACTGGGGAAGGGCATGGGAAACTACTTCACTGGAGTGCGAAAGAGGGTGGCGGAATTCCTAGTGTAGAAGTGAAATTCGTAGATACTAGGAGGAACACCGGAGGCGAAGGCGGCTCGCTGGACGGCACCTGACGCTGAGGGACGAAAGCTGGGGGAGCAAACAGGATTAGATACCCTGGTAGTCCCAGCCGTAAACGATGAGGACTAAGTGGAGGGGGCTTCGGTTCTCTCTGCTGCAGCTAACGCGTTAAGTCCTCCGCC
>DATDPG010000197.1 GCA_035292885.1 Bdellovibrionota bacterium
GAAAGCGGATTTTGTTTCGGCCGTCAGCCATGACCTGCGAAGTCCCCTTACGTCGATTCGGATGTATGCGGAAGTGTTGAAGGAAACGTGGCCCGACGAATCGAAGAGAACGACATACCTTCGTTATATCGGCGAGGAAAGCGAACGCCTTTCCCGACTGATTGAAAATGTTCTTGCGTTGGCACGACTCGAAAACAACGACTGGGCGATTCAGGTGGCGCTCCACGATCCCGCGTCACTCCTTCAACGCATCTCCAATAAGCTCGATCCGATCGCCCAACGAGCCGACTACACCTTGGAAGTCTCCATCGAACCTGCTTCCGGAAATATCTTGGCGGACGAGGACGCCCTCACACAAATTCTCCACAATCTCGTGGACAACGCCATCAAGTTTTCAGGCGAAGGCGAGAAGAGAATCTTGCTCCGTCACGTTCGGGACCACGATCAATCCGTCATCAGCGTCCGAGATTTCGGCCCCGGCATCCCGCCCGAACAAATGGGCAAAATTTTTGATCGCTTCTACCGTATTGAAAACGAGATGACCCGTTCGACGCGGGGCGCCGGCATCGGACTGGCGATCGTAAAGCTGCTGGCAGATCGGATGAACGTTCGGCTAAATGTAGTGAATCGCAATCCGGGCGCCGAGTTCCTGCTTCGATATCCACTCGTTTCCTGAAGAACATCCCATTTCTTAAAACGGTCGTGCCGACTTCGTCCTTATAACTGCCCCACGGCGAAATGGAATTCGCCGAAATTCTCGCCCGTGCGCCGATCGAGTTTGATTCCGTAATCCAGGCGCAACGGTCCGAAAAACGTGTTGTAGCGCAGACCGAAGCCGGCCGTGCTTCGAACGTTGGTGATGTCAAAATCGCCGTTTCCGAGAAATGCGTTGCCTCCATCGGTGAAAACGGCCAAATCAATCCCCTTCCCCAACGGAATCAAAAGGTCCGCCATGTAATTGAACAGGCTGTTCCCCCCCGGAGCTTGTTCCAACGCCTGGTCGGAGCAGTTCTCCGGAACATCCGTGGACAGTCCGCCGACGCAATTGCGCGAGAACCCGCGAAGGCTGTTGTTTCCTCCGAGACGGAAACGCTTTTCGATTGGAATTTCCGTAATCCCCTGTTCCGAAGTGGCTCCGAACGTTCCGGAAAAACCGAGGCGCAGGGCAACAACCAGACGAACTTTCCGATAAACCGGCCGATAGAAGCTGTTGCTCAGAAATGCTTGATAAAAATCGGCCTCCGAGAGGAGGGCGTCGTGGAAAACGGAGAATTTCAACGTATGGAACGATCCGTTGCGCGGATTGAGAAGATCGTCACGTCGGTCGAAATCGAAAATAGTGGCGATCGATCCGAATCGCGCCCGATCTTCATCGAAGGGGCTTAGCGTCGCGGTCGGATCGACGTCGAAAGGATCGCGGAATTCCAGCTCCCACTGCAACGTCCCTCGAAACCACTGCCGCACCTGTCGTTCGATCGCCAGAATGACGCTTTGTCTCTCGATATCAAATTGCTGCTCTTCACTCCGTTCCTCGATGAAATTCACCCGGCCGTCCACCAAGCGGAAAATCCTCGGCTCGCGATACGTCACGATGACCTGGTGTTCGGTGATATCCGCATTTTTGATTTGACGGTTCACCCGTCCCGATACCGCCGTGGAGCGGCCGGTTCCACCGATATTAATGTAGCTCGCGGTACCGGCCAGGCGGGCGCCGTCATCCGTCGAAAAACCGGGACGAAGGGTCACGACGCGTTTCTTCCGTTCCACCACGGTGATCAACACATCCTCCCTGCCCTGAGCGGAATCGAACTCAAGTTCCTCGATCGTTACCCGCTGAAAAAAACCGAGGCGGACGATATTGCGGCGGCTGTCCGCTATTCGGTCTGGATCGTACGGGTCCCCCTCCTTGAACCGAAGCTCCCGGGCGATCACTTTTTCTCGCGTCGTGGCGTTGCCGCGAATGGCCACCGCTCCGAAATGAACCATCGGCCCTTCCTGAATTTTCACCGGCAGGGTCACCGCTCCTTCGGGAATCTCCTCGATCGGAGGGAGCTGGACCGAGGCAAACTTGTAGCCTCGCGATCGGTATTTAGCCTCTAGCCGCTGAGCCGATCGCGACAGATCATCCATGTTGATGGGATCCCCGGGTTGAACGCTCATCGCGCCTTCGACTTCCCGATTGTCAAACAGATGATTTCCCTCGATCCGATACGCACCTAAAGTCGAGGGTTCTCCCTCCTCGATTTCAAATAGGACATCCATGGTTCGGTGGTTTGAATGAGGTGTGACTCTGGGAGGAAGAATTTTGGCTCGAAGATACCCTCGGGATCGGTAGTACGCCGCCAAAGCCGACCAGGAATCCTGAAGCTCCGACTCCACAAATCGGTTCCTTGCGGTTTGCTCCGGCGCCGTTCCCTCGAAATACGTCTCAAGCTCCTTCGACGAAATCGTACGGTTCCCGCGAAACGTGACGTTCCCCAGCTGAACGGTCGATCCGCGCGAGACCAAGAATTGAATCGACCGAGAATCCTTTTCTTCGTTCGTTTCCTCGGATATTTCGACGCTGGCATTCGGATAGCCCAGCCTTCGGTAAAAATCTAAGATCGATTCCTTCGCCGCGCTCTCCGCCCAGGAACGGCTGAATTGCCGTTCGCTGTCGAGGCCAATTTCCTTCCGAAGGACGGAATCGCGCTCGAACGCGAACGTGTTTCCCCGAAAAAGGACCCGAATCACGGGACCGGGTTGAACGGAAACGGTCAGTTTTCCCTCCGCCTGGCTCTCCGAGTAATCCACGACGGGGTCGGCGACGACCGCGGAGAGTCTTCCCGAATTGCGAAGCTCTTTTTCGATCCGACGCACGCCATTCCGGATCGCTTCACCGTCGCAACGATCGCCCCGGTTTATATCCATAAGATCCTGAATTTCGCCTTGGGACATGGCACCCGGGCGATCCGTCCCCAGTTCGATCTGAGAGATTTTACAAGGAGGGCCTTCCTGAACCTTTAGGTGCAAGGAGCCGGAGCGCGCCCGCTCTTCCGATCTGACGGAGACTTCCGCCTTCGCCTTCGGAAAGCCCCGATAAACGTAATAGGCTTGAAATCGCTCCCGAAGCCGCTCGATCTGAGCGGGGACCAGCCGGTCCCCTAAACGCACGTCGAGGTGATCGACCACATCTTCATCGCCGATGGATTCGTTCCCTTCGACTTCAACGGAAGAAATCAGGGGATTCACTTCGATCGTAATCTGAAGTTCGTTTCCCTTCGGACCTTCCACCCGCGATACGCGGATGCTGGAAATCGGACCGCGAAAGTAAAATCTCTTGAGCTTGTCCGAAACCGCCGTCCGAGATAAGGGCTGGCCGAGAAGAGGCGCGAAGAAATCCTCGGCACTCTTTTTCACGTCCGCATCCGGGCAATCGATCGTGATGGCGTTCACGGAACCGGCCGAAGCGGGCTGCTCTTGCGCGCGCGAGTCTGCCGTTACCGCCAGCAGAGCGACGGCGAACATGAGCACCCTTCGAACGGCGGTTTTAGAACTCGAACGAAAATTCCAGATCGAGTCCGACATCCACATCATTATTCGCATTCCCGGTGTTATCTCGAACGCTCCCTTGCAATGAAACATGCCGACTGAAACTTTGCTCCAACTTCATCGTATTTTCTCCTCCGCTCCCCGCAAACAGATCGGTGGCATACGATAGACGAAATTTCGGGAAAAGTTCCTTCTTCACCACCATTCGAATTCCCGTCGTCTTCGTATCCTCCGAGAAAAAAGGGACGAATTGGAACGTATCGACGATTCGGGCCCGGCGGAGATTCGATTCCAATTGGCCGGTCACCGCCGTCGAAAGCACGCCGCCGATCGCCGTCGACCCGACGTCCTGGCCGCTCGCCGCGGCCAATTCATCGGTATCCACGCCCAACGTCAGAAGTGAAATAATGCTCGTCTCATCTTTGGGCGGCTGGCTCGACAAATACGCCACCGTTTCTCCCTTTTCGGTTCGTACGTCGAGAAAAACGTCGGTCGTCTGGACGCGAGTTTTCGCCGAAAAATCTACCGCCGGCCAAAGAGAACGAGGGTTGTCGAAAGCCATAAAGCCGGAGGTGAAATCAAATTTGTTTTCCAAAAAACGAACGGTCCCCTCCGCCACTTCTACTCTGCCCAAAAGCCCGGGAAGCTGGTCCGTTCCCACCAAACGAAGATCGGTGCGCAGCTGCGCCGTAGCGACCTCGTTCCGGATTGAAATGGAAGCCCCTTCCGACCGAATCGAAAGATCGAATTGCACGTGTTCATCTTCCGGCCGGGGAGCTTCCGCCGCTCGAGCCACACGTCCAAACGAGAGAATCTTACTCTGCCAGTTCCAGCTCTCCCGATAAATCAGCTCATGAATCAACAGATCTCCGCGAAGCACCGGTCTCGCCGTCGGTCCTATGAGGGAAACCGTGCCGCTCACACTGGAAGGCAGGGTCCTTGGGAAAAGAAGGTGCACCCGCCGGATCGTTCCTTCGAGATTTAAGGTCGACGGTCCCTTTTCCGAGGCGAGAAGAACGTACCCGGTAGCGCTGACATCGCCATCCCCCACTCGAGCGGTGATTTTATCCACATAGATTCTTCGCTGGGCCAAGGTCGCTTGAAATTGGATGGCCTGAATGGGGTTGGGAAAACGCTGGAATTGAATTTGGCCGTTTTCTCCGGAAATCCGGCCGGTGACTTGCGGATTCTCAAAAGTTCCGGCGCATCGAAGCGAGACGTGGGCTCCTCCGTCCGCAAACGTGATCCGAGGAATGAGAAGCGGAAGGATTCCCAAATTCACGTCCCCCTCCAATCCCAAATCGAGTTTCCCGCCCAAATCAGCGCTTCCCATCACCTGAACGTTCGTCGACGGCCCTGAAAAATTCATCATTTCTAAGTGAAGACGACCGTTTTCAAGAACCACGTGCGCCGGTTCCGTCAAGGAAAGATTCCAGGCGCCCCGTTGAGCCAGGAGTTCCTGGATTGAGGCTTGCCCGTTCCAAGTCCGAGAGTTCCGAAGATCCCCACTCAATTGAACTTGTCCGGTGAGCAATGAACGCGTGTCCGCGGCGGGAAAAAAGGTCTTAAGAGGAAAGTTCTTGAATTGCGCCTCTCCATTAAAATGGTCCGCCGTGCGCGCATCGATATCCCCCTGGGCCTGTGCGCTTCCCTCCTCCAAACTCAGGAACCAGTGTAATTTCGAGAGCGCCCCGTCGACACGCCCCGAACCGACGGAGTCGAAATTCTGCTCGGTCTGCCGAAAGAATTGTACCGAACCGGTCGTGGACGGGTCTTGTATCGCCCCGTCGAACGTCACATCGGCGTCCGCGTGCGTCGCGATTCGTTGAAACAGTTCGGGCACCGAAACCGCCCGAAGAGGAAGCTTGGAAGCTTTGATTTGAAACGATTTGAACTCTCCTGCGCCGAAAACACCGCTCACGGAGACATTGGATAAGTCGTCTTCCAGAAGGCCTTTCTGAACGATGAATCGGTCACGTTCGACATCCAAGTTCGCTTCGGCTCGTTTGAACTGAACGCCCCTCCATTGAACCGGCCCGGTCGTGGCGGCGATCCGCCCGTTGAGAGACCGATTCCGCCCCGCCAGTTCAATCTCTCCCGAACCTTTTCCCTGAAATCCTTCCAATACGGGATATCGCCGCGAGAATACCGCGGCGATCAATCCGAGGTTGAAATTTGATACTTCTCCGCGCAACTCGATCGGTGATTCCTCGTCGAAAGGAGCCGTTGCGTCCAACGCCAACGATTCGTCAGCCTTGAGGAGCTGAAACTTCTCGAAACGGGCCGTGGCTTTCTCAAAAACAATGTCGCCGGTCAAGCGATAGGGTCCGTGGGAGACGTATCGGATCTCCTCCATCTGGAACTGAAGTTTCGCCAGGTAGTCGTGATTCTTATAATGAAGTGAACCGCCGACCTGGCCGAGGCCATGGATCGGCGCCCGTCGATCAAAGGCGGCGGAGAGATCCGAAACGCGAGCCGACCATTCGCCCGTCGTGTCCGGTCCCTTTTTGAATTGAAAACGATACGTGCCCTCCAGGCCCGTTGCTCTTACCTGCCCCGGATCGAGGACGAAGCCCTGATCCCCCAACCACGCCATCTTCCCTTCGGCGCTCACGTTTTTGAACACCAGCGGAAGATACGGTCTTGCGCTGGGCGGAAGCTCTAGAAAAAGTTCGGCCGAGGAAACAGCGTAGGAGCCGTCCAAGACCCACGGATCGAAACCAATTCGGCCCGAAGCGCTAACCGTCACGGGACCGAGCAGATGCGGCTGCAACTGTGGATGGATCGCCCGTTGAATCGTGGGATAGGGAATCGACTCCGCTTTCAGGTCGAACGTTCCTGGTTTTCCACGGCTCAGCGAACCGATGGAAAATCGTGCCAAACCGCCGCCGAAATCGATTTCACCGGATGCGGCCTCGAGTAATCTTCGTTTGACTCGAAACGAAAATGCCAAGCGGGGGAATCTTCGCTCTTTCACTCCCAAGTCATCTCCGCGAAACTCACCCGACCAGCGGAGATCTTCCCATGCTCCTCGAACCCGACCTTCCGCTCCTATCCTCCCCGCAAGATCCAGGGGTTTCGAGAGCACGCCCAGTTCCAACAGAGAGCTTTCCACCGGAGCGAGTTCGCCGCGCACTTGCAAAAGTAGAGAAGCATTCGGATACGCTTCACCCTTCAAGTTGATCGACGCGCCGATTCCGGTCAGGGAAAACTGCTCCAGTTCGATGGTCTCGCCGGACAAGCGGGCGGCAATATCGACCTGGTCGAGTTTTAAAGATTTTGCTCCGCGGCGAATTTCCCCGGAACCTTGCCATTTCCACGATGCGACACCCTGTTTCGCCGCCAGATCGGAGGAACCGCCACGGATATGAATCGATACATCACCGGGTAACAACAGACTTAAATCGGCGTTCCGAACCGCCAGATTTCCGATTTCAACCCGCAGCGCATCCTGCCAATGCGGGAGCCGAAATTTTCCCTTCGGAGCTTCCTTGCGCGGAGATTCGTCGGTCAGATCGAACCGGAGAACCGGATCCATGATTTCGATCTTCTTGAGAACAACCTTTCCGAGGAAGATCGGCCCCGTACCGGGCTGGATCGAGGCACGGGAAACGCTGATATAACGGAGGGGTCCGGAGGAACGCTCCAAAGTGATCTTTTCCGCCACCATGGCGGGCGGGAAAAAAGTGACGTCGATCGAGCCGATCTTCACTTCCGCTTTCAGCCGATTCGACAGTTGATCCACCAGCGTTTCGCGCAGAACGATGTCCAGGAGCGGTCGCCAGGCGAGAGCGAGCGCCGTGAAAAAGATAACGGCCAGAATCAGGACGACCCGGAGGGCCTTTCGTTTCCGTTCTTTCAAGGGATAGACGTATCCATTTTGATCTTACCTGACGTGTTGCAGAAACAGAACGAACGGGCTCAGATTGACAGACGGAGAAATATCTCTAGGAGATCCGGCTCGGCCTTCTCCAATGCCGTTATGAATGGTACGAAATCGAGACCAAGACAATTCGGCCGACGCCCTTGGGCCACCTTAAGTTTTTCCAATCCCTTTGAAATCAGTTGTCGAGATCCTTCGGTCTCAGCCACAACTTTTTTCAAGAGTCCGGCGGACACTTGAATCAAACCCTGCAGGCAGATCGACTCCTCGCAACTGGGAGGCAGCGCCTTCCAAACCCCTTCCCAGGCTTCATGAGCTTCCCAATAATATCCGGCGTTGAAAAGGTCGACACCGAACAAAAAATCGGGATGTCGTCCGGCTTCTTCCGAGGCTCCTAAATGGATCGGAGTCGTTACCTTGCCGTAAGCATGTCCTTTGGGATCCCGAATCGGATGAGATGTGCGCCCAGGGAGATAACGGTACGAAGGGAATGGTTTGTTGGTATATCGGCGGGTCGGCAACGACTACGCCATAGCACC
>DATDPG010000198.1 GCA_035292885.1 Bdellovibrionota bacterium
CTTTCTCCCGACTCCCTGGCCAAGAATTTCGCCGAAATCCGGCAAAAAATTAACTCCGAAATTGTGGCTCGAAACGGGGGCAAGGAATTGCCCCCTCAAGACCCCGCCCTGGAAGCCTTGGTACAGTACATCGTCGATCACTACCGACTTTACGACCATAAGCTTTTGAAATAACAAACTTTTTGACATGATCCGGTGCGTTATAGCCGGTCTGGAACTTGCACACCAAACATCCGGTGAAAAAGATCTGGGGCATCGTGTGTCTGGTTTTAGGGGCGACATCCGCCCTCGCCGACCCCGTTTGGGTACCTCCCAAAGGGACGATCCACGGAGGAGTTTCGTATACGCATGGCAACTGGGATCAGTTTCTCGAATTGGGTAGTGATTCCGTCAATCTCCCCGGGGAAATCACGCAGCACGAGTTCACGCTCTACGGTGAGTATGTTCCGCTGGAAAATGTTTCCTTCGACATCGTTTTTCCGATCGTCTCGGTCCAAAGAAAATTCGTTTATCTCACGACCGATTTAAACGGGAACATCATCGGCATCACGACCGGCGGAAGCGGCGAGCTTCGCGACGTGGATGAAAACACGGGGATCGGCGACGTTTACCTGGGCGGAAAATACATTTTCTGGGAAAAGGGACTCTCGCTCGGCGTTCGCCCCTACCTCAAGTTTCCGGGAACGTACCATTACGGGAACATTCCCAACGCTCCGGGAGACGGACAGACCGACATGGGGCTCGGCCTGCTGGCGGGAAGCTACTTCCAGCGGATTCGTACATACGTCCGCGGCAGTTTCACCCTCGTTCAGCGGTTCGGCGACCCGCACAACCAGATGGAGTTCATGATCGAACCGGGCGTAAACATCACAAAAATCTGGGGAGCGCGGTTTACATTTCAGCACATCGAACAGTTCGGCGGCCAGGACTTGGCCTATTACAATTTTCAGAACTACTACCCGGCCATCGAAGAAGACTCCGGCCGAATCGGCGTCGGTATGTCTCTGCGTGCATCGGATCAAATCACCGTCTACGGCCTTTACCAGCAAACGATTTACGGCCGGAACACCGCCAACACACAGGCCTTCACCATCGGCCTCGATTTCTCGTTCTGAACTGTTTAGCGTTGGATTACAAGACGGGCGTCAAGGCCGCGCAATCTCGTGATTTCGGCATTCGCACTTGATAAATAACGTCGTCAGAATGGATGGCTGGCCACCTTGACGAGAGGTACCATATCCGGTACATTCATATTAAAGAAAGCAGTGTTTCATCCCGCTGTGCGGCCGATTTTTCGGGGGTTTCCGAAGGCTGCAAGGAGTGAACTTGGGAAGGCAATTCTGAAACTACAGAAAGGATCCATTTTGACTTTGCCGCTGTCGAGGCCGATGCGCCAAGTTGGACCTGGAGTGGAAGAGCTCCGAGTGAGAGACGCCAGCGGTATATATCGGGCCTTTTATTTGGCGCGGATTGAAGACCAAGTCCTTGTCTTCCATGCGTTCCAGAAAAGGACCCCTAAAACGCCGCAACGGGAGATTGACACGGGAAAGAGAAGATTAAGGGAGCTACTCAATGCCTAAACTCAAGCCAATCGTGACACGAAACGCTTCCGAACTTGCTGATTTCTTAGGCCTGTCACGGGCTGAAGGTGCAGAGATGGAATTTCGCGCAGACCTGAATGAAACCATTGTCGGCATCGTTAAGCAAAAACGGATTACCCATGCTCAGCTCTCCCAACTAGCCGGAACATCACGGCCCCGAATCACCAATCTGCTGAACGGAAATACAAGCGATATCTCAACAGATTTAATGCTCCGGGTCCTTGCCGCACTTGGGTACAAGGTCGAATGTAAAATATCCAAGGCGGCCTGATGGACCTTGCGAAATGCGAGGTTCGATTCTCTTTCAACACACAGGCCTTCACCATCGGCCTCGATTTCTCGTTTTAGACGAGCGAACGAACCAAATTATCTCCGAAAATCACCCCGGTCCCTGCGAGGGCCGCGGGGGCGGTCATCGCTCCTAGGCCTGTCGCCGAAGCGCGGGCGCTCTCCTCCTCGAGGTCCGCCGGGCCGCCGGTCCTGATCGCCGTAACTTCGTCGCGGCGGGCGGCCGGACTCGGCTTCCAGATTTCCCGATCCCGGCGCGATCGCCTCGCGCTGGGAAAGTTTGATCTTTCCGCGGTCGTCGATGGAGATCACCTTCACTTCGATCTCATCGCCCTCTTTAATCACATCCTCCACCGCTTCGACCCGGCCGTTCTCGGCGTGCAGCTGGCTGATATGCACCAAGCCATCGGTACCGGGCATGATCTCGACGAAGGCTCCGTATTCCATGATCCGGCGGACTTTCCCTTTATAGATCCGTCCGATTTCCGCCTCGCCCACGATCGCTTCGACCATCGCTTTGGCTTTTTCCAGCGCCACGAGGTCGGCGGAGGCGATCGTGACTTTTCCGGAGTCTTCCACGTCGATCTTCGCCTGTGTCTGCTCCACGATACTGCGGATCATCTTTCCGCCCGGACCGATCAGGTCGCGGATTTTGTCCTGCTTGATCTGGATCGTGACGATTCGGGGCGCGTATTTGGAGAGTTCCTCCCGCGGCGCCAATAGTGCTTCGCGCATCTTGCCGAGAATGTGCAATCTCCCCTCCCGGGCCTGTGCCAAAGCATGATCCAGCACCTCCCGGCTCACGCCGAGGACCTTGATGTCCATCTGGATGGCGGTGATCCCTTTTTCAGTCCCGGCCACCTTGAAATCCATATCGCCGATGTGATCCTCATCTCCCGAAATGTCCGAGAGAATAAAGAACTTCTCGCCCTCTTTGACGAGTCCCATGGCGATCCCGGCCACCGGTGCCTTGATCGGCACACCGGCGTCCATGAGCGAAAGCGCCGCGCCGCACACCGTGGCCATCGAAGACGAGCCGTGCGATTCCAGGACTTCCGACACGATCCGGATCGTATACGGGAACTTCTCATGCTCGGGCAGTATCTTGCTGATCGCCCGATGAGCCAGCGCTCCGTGCCCGACTTCACGCCGGCCCGGTCCGCGATTGGGTTTCACCTCTCCGACGGAAAACGACGGGAAGTTGTAATGCAACATGAATCGGCTGCGGGATTCGCCGACCAGCGCGTCGATCCGCTGTTCATCATCCGTCGTTCCGAGCGTGGTCGTCACCAGCGCCTGCGTTTCGCCGCGTGTAAAGAGCGCCGACCCGTGCGTGCGGGGCAGGAGGCCCACTTCCACGTTGATCGAACGGATTTCGTTCGTGGCGCGTTGATCGATTCTCTTTTGAGTTTGAACGATCGTGTTCCGGATTTCCGACCGGACGATTCCCTCAAAAATTTCTTTGATCTCGGAAGCCTTGTCTTCCAGCGACGCATCCGCCGCGCAAAGATCCTGGACTAATTTGTCTTTGATCTCACCCACGACTTTGTATCGAGGAAGCTTCTCTTTGATCTTGAGCGCTTCCGACAAAGGTTTCGCCGTCATCGACCGGATTTTCTCCGCGAGCGGATGACTCTCGGACGTTTCCTCAACGACCTTCCACTTCGGCTTGCCGATCTCGCGGCGAAGTTCGTCTTGAGCATCGAGGAGCGGCTTGATCGATTCGAAACCGAACATCAGAGCGTCCAAAATCTCACTTTCAGGGACCTCGTTGGCTCCCCCTTCGACCATCACGATCGCTTCGCGGCTCGCGGCCACGACCATGTCGATGTCGCTGTTTTTCATCGCTTCCAGCGAGGCGTTGACCGTCAACTGGCCGTTGATGCGTCCCACGCGCACGGCACCGATCGGTCCCGCGAATGGGATTTCGGAGATATGGAGCGCCGTGGAGGCGCCGACGATCGAAAGCACGTCCGGCTCGTTCTCCTTGTCGTACGAGAGCACGGTGGAAACGACCTGCGTGTCGTGAAAATAAGTATCCGGAAAAAGCGGCCGAAGCGGCCGGTCGGTCAGGCGGGAGACCAACACTTCCCGATCCGAAAGCTTTCCTTCCCGTTTGAAGAATCCGCCCGGAATTTTTCCGGCCGCTGGAAACTTTTCCACGTAGTCGACGGATAGCGGGAGAAAATCGGTGTTTTCGCGCGGAGTGCGCGCGGCCGTGGCCGCCGTAAGAACCATCGTTTCGCCGCAACGAATGAGCGCCGCGCCGTTGGCCTGTTTCGCCATGCGGCCGACTTCGATGGTTATGGTCCGGCCGTGAATATTGACTGTAACTGTTTTCATGGAATTCCTTTCGAGAACCGAATGTGGGAGATGCGGACGAACTATTTCCGAAGTCCGAGATCGCCGATTACTTTTTGGTACCGGTCCACGCTGTGCTTTTTAAGATAGTCGAGGAGCCGGCGTCGTTGTCCGACCATTTTCAATAGGCCCCGGCGGGAATGAAAATCCTTCGAGTACTTCTTGAAATGGCCGGTGAGATGCTCGATGCGAGTGGTCAGCAGAGCGACCTGGACCTCGGGCGAACCCGTGTCCCGCTCATGCTGCCGATATTTCGCAATTACTTTCGCTTTCTGTTCCACCGATTTCACCAATGTTCTCAGGTAGTTATATTGTTTCTTTCCTCTTTCTTGCTTTAGTTCGGGCCGGATACTCGCACAAGAGCTGCGCGAAATCAATCCTCTACACGCGGGGCGAGTCCGACGGGCGCTGCGTGGCCGACGACGGGGTCTGATTCTCCAGCCAAGATGTAGCGAATGAATGGGAAGAGAAGAAAATCTTTTCATAAAAGTATCCATAATCATGAACTTTAGTTTACAGGGCGCAGATCTTCGGCTACGAAATTGAGTCTCAGGCCGCTGAAATTATTGAATTGCTTCCTTGGCATACGGCTTGCGGACGGTGGCTGAGAGCTATGTCGAAAGCGAATTCGTTTCAAAAGCATCATCTTGCGGTTTGTCTGTTGGTCTTGTCGAGCGCGTTTTCGGTTCATCGAACCGAGGCAGAGGAATCAAAGAAAGCGCATCTCCCCCCTCGGCTGAAAGATCCAGCAGGGCCGACGTATTTATCGTCTGAAGGACCGGATCGGCTGGGTTACATTGTTCAGTTTCATGAGCCTTCTCTCTTGGCAAAGATGCAAGAACTTGGAATTCGGAACACACCCGCACTTTTATCGTTGTACGAACACCACCTTGTCGAGAGCCAGGAAAGGACGATAAGAGAAATTGAAGCGATCGTGGGGAGGCCTGTTTCGGCCGGCCGCGTTCGTGGGCGATTCCAAAAAGTGTTGAATGCCATAGCGATCGACATTTCCGAAAAGGAAGCGGAACAGGCTCGCCAATTGGAAGATGTAAAGAGCGTTGTGCCCAATTTCAGGGTCGACGCTCTTCTTTCAGAGTCCGTTCCCATGATCTCCGCCGATCAAGCGTGGGGTATGTCGGATGGATCCGGCAATCCGATCCGGGGTCAAGGTATTCGAATTGCGATCATCGACACCGGCGTCGATTACACCCATCCCGACCTGGGAAGCTGTTTCATTCCACCAGAGTCGCCGACCTGTTTTCCCGAGGCTCCTTTGACGATCAACGGATGTTTTGATTCGGACGGCGGTGTTAACGCGTGTCACCGTGGGTACGGGACGTTTGGAGACGGTCTGGGTGCGGACTACTGCGCATCGAGCACACTCTTGAAAGAAGAAAGCTGTAACACGGATGGTACCGTCGCCTGGGTGGACGTTTCTTGTCCCCTCGGTTGCTTTAACGGCAACTGTATTCCCGAAGAGCATAATCTGGACGCCGAGGGCTGTTCCAAGGTCGCGGGCGGTTACGATTTTGTCACCTGTGATTGGTTCGACCATAACGGGGAGTGCACTCGTCCGAAATCGGAGGATCCAGACCCGATGGATGTTCATGGCCACGGAACGCACGTCGCTTCCATCGCTTCTGGCGACGGTGTTCTCTTGGGTGTGGCTCCGGATGCCGAGATCCTCGCGTATCGTGTCCTCAACGGCCAGGGATTTGGATTCGACTCATGGGTTATCGGAGGAATCGAGCGGGCGATTGACCCGAATGGAGACGGTGACTTCAGTGATCGAGCCAACGTCATGAACTTAAGCCTTGGAGGACTCGCAGCCATACCTGGTGACGATCCTCTGGTGGCGGCCGTGAACGCCGCGGTTCAAGCTGGATCCGTCGTTGTTGTCGCGGCAGGGAACGATTACGATTTCAAGACGATTGCGAGCCCCGGCGTGGCGGGAAGGGCGATTACGGTCGCCGCAGTGGGTAAGAATGGCGTCCGGGCTTCTTTTAGCTCCGGAGGCCCGGCCGAAATTCTCGGTTTTCCTCTGAAACCGGATGTTGCGGCTCCGGGCGTGAGCATCTGCGCGGCCCAGTTCGACGACAGTTTCGGCTTTGACCCTCCTCAGTGCGTAGACAACTACCATGTATTGGCATCGGGGACGTCTATGGCAACTCCCCATGTCGCGGGCGCGGCCGCTCTGTTGTTACAAGCACGGCCCCAACTTACGCCCGACCAAATTAAATCGGTATTGATGTTGAGTGCAAATCCCCAGGAGTCTTTCCGCCACCTCGGCCATCTCGACCAGTATCAGTCGGTCGGATTTCCGGTACTGGATACGCTCGAGATCTGCACACGGGTTCAGATTGAACACCCGATAATCTCTTCGGAGGCGTTCTTCTCGGTGGCAATTGTAACGGAGGTTTCACCGGCCCTTTATGCGCTGATCCGAGAAGACCAAAACAACTCGCCCGGGGTCATTATTGCGCAGTCACCTTGGGAGCCGGCAGGCAGTGGATATTTGAAGGCCTCGCTCCCTTCCATTGGGACAGGTACCTACTGGCTTTGCAGTCAGTCGGCCACTCCAATGACGGCCTTTCCGTCTCAGGGCGCCACGTTGTTTGAAGCGGATCGATACTTAGACTCCGGGACGTCCCGGTTCTTGGAGCCGCCCTCTCCAAACAACTCGATTTACATGTCGTTGTTTCTTCGTCACAAGGTACCGGCGGACCCGTATCAAGTGGGGGGCGGCCTTATCAATGTGAAGGCCGCGCTTTCAACTCCGATATTTACTTCCCCTTCGGCCGTTGACTTTGGCTTCATTCATCAGGCCGGCACCTACATGAGGACGTTCGCGGTGGGAAACGTAAGCGCAAGCGCGCTGTCTCTTTCCATTTCATCCGAAACGAGTAAACGGAATCGCGATTTTCAAGGAAATCTCTTTGATGAGGAAAATCTCTATAATTATGTGAGTATCCTCTCGAGCCCATCGAGTCTTGGGTCCGGTCAGGTAGGAACCGTGACCGCTTCCTTGGAGATCCCTCCCGCCGCGCTAAGCGGCTATTACTCGGGGGAGATCTCCATCGCCTGTGGCCCGACAACCTTCCGTGTCCCGTACACGTTTACCGTCGGTTTTGAGGCGCACTACGTAGCTCCTTTTCGGTCCACAACCGTTCCGGTCCCGGATGGCTCGATCGGAAACACCGAATGGAGCGATGCAGCCCGTTACTCCTCGCTTGGCACAAACGGCGCTTTCGAACTTTTTCTCAAAACGGGAATCAACGGAGGTTCGAATACACTTTTCATAGGTGTGATCGCCCAAGATCCAAACGTGACCTCCCTGAGCATCTACTTTGATGAGGGAGACAATGGTTCCGCCGGAGCAGGCTCATTCGACCGCATTTTGACCATCGATCAAGAGGACTTAAAATCCGTGGCGACGCCCGCACAGCCTTCACCCAATTACATGGATGGATTTTTCTCCTATTTTTTTGGAGGCAAGGGGTGGTCCACCAACGGAAGTTTTGGAGCCACCGATCCATACATTAACTTCTCGGGTAGTGGGAGAAGTTACGGGAATCACGTGGAAGCGGAATTCGCTATCCCGTTTGTCGGTGTCGATCAACTCTATGCCCCCGATTTCAACGATGCGAGCGACCTGAATCTCGCGTTTGGAAACGTGATCGGATTTGGGATCATCGCGGAGAGTAAGGATCTGTCCTTGCCCGCGGAATTTAATCCAAATGACGGGAGCTCATACACCGGGAAAATTGTTCTTCAGGCCCCCGTTTACGGACGCCCTTCCGGACGGAATCCCCGACGAAAATAAACGTCAGCGGACATTCTGCGGCAACCCGGAAATATGAGATTCCTTATTTCAAACCTCCCGTTAAGTGTAGAAGGATGAGGCGTCGATCCTTCGCCGTTAGGAATTCAATACCTGTTTGTTACTTAGGCGATCAGACCCAGCCCGGGCCGACTCGATCGAAAACGTGCCGCTGATCCTTCCAACCGCAGAAGCTGAACGGAGAGGATCGTCCTTTTCGGGTGTGAGGACGAAGTCATCTGGACGAAAGGCCGGGGTTCGGCCCACAATTGCGTGCGGAGGTTCCCGATGAAGTTCAGTGCACGCATTTTGGTTTGGGCGCTGGTTGCGGTTTGTCCTGTTTCGCTCGGGGCCGCCACATATTATCTCGACGGCTCGGAGGGAGACGACGCCGGCGCCGGCACGAGCCGGGGCGCGGGAGCGTGGCGAACGTGGGCTCGGTTGATGACTGGTGTGAACTCGGCGCAGCCGGGAGACATGTTTCTTGCCCGGCCGGGCCGTTACTATGCCGCGAACGGCGGAGGATCCGACGACAACTGGCGGAATCTCAAGGGACCGGTGAGCGGTTCGTCGGACGCCTGGATCACGATTTCCGTGGATACGGACTATTCGGGCGACGTCGAATTGGTCGGCTC
>DATDPG010000199.1 GCA_035292885.1 Bdellovibrionota bacterium
AGTTGATGGAAGAGCTCTTCTCCGACCTTCTCCAAAAGGTTCTGGGCCTGAAGATCCCCACGCCGTTTCCGCACATGTCGTACGCCGAAGCGATGGACCGCTACGCCAGCGATAAACCCGACCTCCGATGGCCGATCGAGATGCGGGATCTTTCGCCGCTCTTCAAAGATTCGAAATTCCGTGTCTTTCGCGACGCCCTGGTCGGCGGCGGCGAGGTCCGCGGTTTTTCGCTGACCGGAGGCAACCGGCTGTCGCGCAGTCAGATCGATCAACTCGTGGAAAAGGCAAAGGGGTTCGGAGCGAAGGGGCTGATTTGGATTCGTTCGGCCGAGGGCAAGCTCTCTTCCTCCGCCGACAAATTCTTGAATGGAGACGAGCTTTCGTCGGCCGCAAAAGCGCTCGGTATGCAGTCAGGCGATCTGGCGCTCTTGATCGCCGATCAGACCGCCATCGCACGCGCGGCGCTTAATTCCCTGCGACTTCACTGTGCGGAAAAGTTGGAGATTCCCCCTACGTCGAAATTCGCCTTTCTCTGGGTCGACGAATTTCCCCTCTTCGAATACGACCCGGATGCGCAGCGATATGTTTCGAAACATCACCCGTTTACGAGTCCCCATCCGGACGATTTGTCGCTCTTGAAAGAAGGAAAGAAACTCGATCAAGTGCGCGCCCGCGCGTACGACCTGGTTCTCAACGGCTATGAGATCGGCGGCGGATCGATCCGAATTCATCAGCCGGAGATCCAGCAGCTCCTGTTCGACCGCCTCGGAATCCCGAGGGAAGAGGCGGCCCAAAAGTTCGGCTTTTTCTTGGAGGCCCTGGAGTACGGCACGCCGCCGCACGGCGGAATCGCCCTGGGGATCGACCGGATCGCCATGATTTTAGCGGGCACGGACGCCATTCGAGATGTCATCGCGTTTCCGAAGACGCAGAGCGCGCTCGATCTGATGACCGACGCGCCGAGCGATGTTTCACCCGATCAATTGCGGGAGCTTTCGCTCCGTGTCGCCAAACCGAACAAATGATCTTTTCGGCGCGGACGAAGCGCCGTTCGCTTTCGAACAACAACTGAAAAGGGACGGATTCGTGCAGGTCGCAGGGGTGGACGAAGTCGGCCGCGGCGCTTTGGCCGGTCCCGTCGTTGCGGCGGCGGTAATTCTGCCGCTCAACGCGAAACATCTTGAGGGCCGTGTGCGGGATTCCAAAAAAATGTCCCCGGAAGCGCGCGAGGAAATGGTTCCCTTGATTCAGGAGGCGGCGATCGCTTTCGCCGTCGGGATCGTGGAAGCCGACGAGATCGACCGGATCAACATTCTTCGCGCGTCGCTCGAAGCGATGCGAAAAGCGATCGATCAGCTCGATCCACGGCCCACCCTCTGCCTCATCGACGGCAATGTCCCCGTGCCGACGTCCATCCCTCAAAAGTTGATCGTGCGCGGAGACGACCGCGTGATCTCCATCGGAGCCGCTTCGATCCTGGCGAAGGTCACGCGCGACCGGATCATGGCCGAGTGGCATCGGCGATTCCCCTCCTACGGCTTCGACGAACACAAAGGATACGGCACGGTCACACATCTTCGGGCGCTCGAAACGTTCGGCCTCAGCGCCATCCACCGGCGGACATTTATCTCCAAGGGAAACCCGCTCCATGCCTCGGGATCCTAGGCAAGAATTCGGCCGGCGGGCCGAAAAGGAGGCCGCGAACTACCTCAGAAAGAAAGGCCACCGGATTCTGGAACGAAATTATCGGACCCCCTTGGGCGAGATCGATCTCATTACCGAGTGGAACAAAACCATTGTGTTTGTCGAGGTCAAGGCGGGAAAATATTCCGCCGATTTCTCGCCGGTGGAGCATCTGGACTCCCGGAAGCGAAACAAACTTCTTCTCTTGGGGGAAGCCTATCTTTCGGCATTTTCGGAAGAGAAAAACGCCCGATTCGACCTCGTTTCCATCACCGAAAACGAAGGCGGACTGCGGGTTGACCACTTCGAGGACGTGATTCAAGATGCTTTCCTATGAAGCCGGGGAAGAGACGATGGGCGGCGCTTCGATACGGGCAAAAAATCCGCAACGTCCTTCTCACCTATTACCTCACCCCTATCCTCTTGATTCTCTTGGCCTCCGGGGTCTTCTTTTACTATTGGGCGAAACGAAGTCTGGACGACGAGATGGGACAGAGGCTGGCGTCCATCGCGATGTCCGCGGCCTCCCATGTGCGCGGGTATCAAGTAGCCGCGCTCGAATTGCGCGACAAAGAGAACTTGACCTACGAGGGACTCCTCAAACGGTTTGAACGGGTTCGCGACGAAAACAAGATCGCTAAGATCTATCTCTTCAATGCGAAGAACGAGAGCTTGCTCGACACCGACGCTTCGATTCCCCTCGGCACGCTCTATCAACAAAACCGACTGCACGTGAGTGAGCTCGATCAAGCGACCAAAGGCATGGCCACGGCCTCGGTACTCTTTCAAGGAACGAACGGCGAATTTTACAAAAGCGCGTTCGCTCCGGTGATCGACGAAGGGCAAGTGTTGGCACTGGTCGGCGTGGACGGCAGCGCGACGTTCTTCAAGAATCTGCATCTTCTGGGTCGCCAATTGGCCTACTTCATTCTGACGTGCGTCGGGGCCATCGTCCTGGTCAGCATGATCATCTCCCGAAAAATCGTGACACCCGTTGCACTCTTGGTGTCTCGGGCGCAGCGAATGGGCGAAGGGCATCTGGACGAACCGATCGAAATTCACGCCCAAAACGAAATCGGCTTCCTGGGCTTTGTTCTGGATGAAATGCGCAAGAACATCGTGGCGAGAGACCGGGAGCTTCAGGTGATGTTGCGCGGAATCGCTCACGAAGTGCGAAACCCACTGGGCGGAATCGAGCTCTTCGCCGGAATGTTGGAAGAGGAAGTGACGGAGCCGGAGGCCCGCCAAGCGGTGGCGAAAATCCAGCAAGAAGTTCGGACGCTCAACAGTCTGGTGGACGAGTTTCTCGATTTCGCCCGCGGCCCCTCGCTGCAGCCGGCCCAGGTCCAGCTCCCCTCGTTCCTCCAGGACATTAAGCTGGCGTTCCAAAAGGAACTGGAGGCGAAAAACATCGGATTCGACGTGGATTTGAACGGAACTCGCGAGCTGAGCTTTGATCCCGATCAAATGCGGCGGGTCTTTCTGAACCTGGTTCGGAACTCGGTGCAGGCGATGCCGGGAGGCGGAAAAATCCAGATTCGCGCCGGCGTCCAAAATGCGGGACACGCTGAGTTCGTCGTTACCGACACCGGCGTCGGCGTCGCAGCCGAACACATCGACAAAATTTTTGATCCGTTTTTTACGACCAAAGAAAGGGGTTCGGGCCTGGGATTATCCTTCGCCCGAAAAATTGTAAACGCCCACGGCGGGGAGATCCGCTTCGAATCGAATCCCGGAGCCGGGGCCACGGTGACGATTCTTTTGCCGCAGGCGTAACGGAGATTCATGGCGCAGATTCTCGTCATCGAAGACAACGAAACCATGAGAGACGGGATCGTCCAAATCCTCGCCCGCACCGGCCACGACGCTAAACCGGCTCGGGGCGGACGGGAAGGGCTGACTCTCTTCGATCAATACGCTCCCGATTTCGTCATCACCGACCTGAAGATGGAAGACATGGACGGGATGGCGGTATTGCGAAAAATCAAAGAGCTCTCCCCGGAGGCCGTGGTCATGGTGATCACCGCGTTTGGAACCATCGAAACGGCCGTGGAGGCGATGAAGCTGGGGGCCTTCGACTTCATCACGAAGCCGTTTCCACCCGATCTTCTCCGGGTGAAAGTGACCCAGGCGCTCGATATCGCCAAAATGAAAGCGGAAAATCTGTTCCTTCGGGACGAGTCCCGCCACGTATTTCCAGACTCGATGATCGGGGAATCCCGGCTTCTCCAAAACATTCGGGATCAGATCCTCAGGGTCGCGCCGACCGATTCTTCGGTGCTCATCACCGGAGAAAGCGGCACGGGGAAGGAATTGGTGGCCCGGGAAATTCATGAACAGAGCAAACGAGCACGAAAGCCGTTCGTGAAAGTGGACTGTTCCGCGCTGGCCGAAGGCGTTTTGGAAAGCGAGCTGTTCGGGCATGAGCGAGGAGCGTTTACCGGTGCGATCCAACGAAAGCCGGGGCGGTTTGAGCTGGCCGACGGCGGAACGCTTTTCCTGGATGAAGTCGGAGAGGTTCCTCCCGGCGTTCAGCTCAAACTCTTGCGAGTTCTTCAGGACCGATGTTTTGAGCGTGTGGGAGGGACGCGGACACTCAAAGTCGATGTCCGAATTCTTAGTGCGACCAACAAGAACCTTCTGGAAAGAATCCGGCAGGGGCAGTTTCGCGAGGATCTCTATTACCGGCTGCATATCGTGCCGATTCAACTCCCCCCTTTGCGGGAGCGAAGAGCCGACATTCCGCTTTTGGTGGAGCACTTTCTTAAGAAATGGAACCGAAAGGCGGGGAGAAGGGTACAGATCAGCCCGGAGGCGATGGTTCGGCTCCAGGCCTACCAATGGCCCGGAAATATTCGGGAATTAGAGAATCTCTTGGAACGGACGGTGGTGATGGCCCGCCACGATGTGATCCACGTAGACGATCTCCCAGACGGGTTGAAAAAAACCAATGATCATGTAGACTTAGAAGTTAATCCCGGGGGGGTCAGTTTGAACGACGCATTGGAGCAATTGGAGCGCGAACTGATTCTAAAAGCCTACCAAGAAACCGGCGGTGTAAAAACTCGGACCGCACAACTTCTTGGCATTAAGACGAGCGCGCTTTATTACAAGCTGGAAAAGTACGGAATTTACGCCGGGAAAGAGGAATAGGGATGACCAAACGACCCTATAGACAGCTTGCGGTGGCGGCGGCGGGACTTTTCTGCTTCGTCCACGTCGCCTCGGCCGATCCCTCGCTGACGGAAGCCCGCCAGCAGAGGATTGTACTCGTCGAAAAGCTGGCGAAGCAGGATCAAGACCTCCGAGGAATTTCGGCGGAACTGGATCCGCTTTCGGAAAAAATTCAGCGAATCAAAACCAAGAAACCGCAGAATCGGAGTTTCGTTCAGGAATATCGCCTGCAGTCGCTCCTCCAGAAAGCGCAGCAACTCTCCCTTCAACTTCAACAGTTGACGTCGGCGAAAAACGATACTATCGCCGCGTTAAAAAAAGCACAGCAGGAGTTGTCCGCGCGGCTCGACACACGCATCGATCGGTCGTTCCAAATCGCCAACGCCAAATCCGAATCGTGGGACCGTCGACGGCAAGCCGCTTTGGAATTGGAAACGCTGACGGCTGAAAAAATGCGCCTGTCACTCGGTGCGGGTGCGGACCAACTGCCTCCCACAACATCCGGACTGCTTGAAAAACCTGCCCCGGACGAGATTCGGGACCGGCTCGATGCCATGCGCGATTTCGACCGGCGTCTCCAACGGGAGGTCGCTCTGATTGAAACGGAAATTTCCGAAATGCGAAGACAGAATTTCGTCCGCAAAGAACTCGGCCATTTCATGGACGAAGAGGCCTTTTTCGATGAGCAGGGTTTCGTGCGAGGCGGTGTGACGCGCAAAGATAAGGGATCCACGGTGACCGACCTTTCCAAGGCCGGCGTAACGGTGGCAGGGAAAAAGGAAGAGACCGCGGGCACCAAAGAACCGGTGACGTCGTCGGCTCCGACGCCCGGTACCGATTCTTCGTCATCGACCGGGTCCAAGAATACCGAGCCGACGGCTCCAACGAGCCCATCCAGCCCTGCGGAGAGTGTAGACAGTTCTACGACGGCTCCGAAGATGGACGCACCCGCATCCGATAGCGCTGCCTCCGGGTCGCCCGACAAGGGAGTGGACGCAACCAACCTCTCAGCTCCCGTAACAAAAGGGGAATTTTTCGGCACGGCGACCGAAAAAGGGCCGGAGGAATCTTTGAACGGGTCGCTCCAGATACAAAACAGCGCCCGTTTGGACACCGCGGCCGGAGACAATTTGCGACCTTCTCTGCCGGAGTCGCGTGAGCGAGACCCGCTGGCTCAGTTGGCGAGCGAGTTTGGTTTGCCGATTCCCGAAGCAGCGCGTACAAGTGGCGAAAGGGCCAATTACGAGGGCTCGAGCCGAGATCAGCTTCGATGGCTGGCACAAAGACTTGCGACGACACGTCAGATGCTGAACCTGCTTCGCGAACGGACCCGAGTTCTCGAACGGCGCCTCCCCGCGCGCTAATATCCGCCAAGCACTTCGTTCTTTTTCTTTTGATTCTGGTGTCGTCGGCCAGAGCGGAAGAGGCCGTTTCCGAGCGCCCATCACCGGCCAGGATTTCCATCCAGAATTCCCTCCAAGCCGGCCTCGAATACGACACCAACGTATTCCGCGTTTTCGGCACCGGAGACGACGATTTCCTGACGCGGATTCTTTTTAAAAGCGACGGAGCCATACGATTGAACGATGAAACCCGAATCGGTTGGTCCTACCAGGGCGGAGGCAAGAAATTCGTCGATCGGAGCGAGCAGGATCTTTTCATCCAGCTCGTCGAATTTCCGTTCACCTACCGCCCCAATGCTTATTTCTCGTTTCTTCTCACGCCCGACTTCAAGTACCAGAACGAAGACAACAGCCTCGATCCCGCGGGTGTCGACATCAACGAGGACTCGCTCTCCACGCTCGACCGGGTTTCCTTCCGCTTTTCACTTCCCCGTGCCTTCGTGATCGAACCGTTCGGTGACTTTAATTACTACGATTTCCGTGCGATCGAAACGTACAGTTTCTACCGGGAACGGGGCGGGATCGGCATCAAAAAGTCGTTCGGAAGTTCCTGGAGCTTGGGCAGCGATTATCTCTACAGCGCCCAGCAATTTTCGGCGAGCCCCCGTGAGGACAAAGAAAACGACGTTTCGGCCTATGGCCAATATTCAAGTTCGTTATTCTTTTCCCTTCGCTATTCCTATCAAGACTCCAACTCCTCCGACGAACAATTCTCGTTTACCAATCACCGGGTCTCGCTCCTGTTCTCCGTCCCTTTATGGGAGCGAGATCTTCCGGAAAGCGCGTTGGACGCCGGCGAATCCCCCGCACTTTTTGTTTTCCACGTCTTGGGAACGCTGCAATTCAAGAAATTCCCGTCTGTCTTTGCTTTCACGGAGGAAGGCCAGCGATTTCTTCAGACGGGGCAGGACGACGAGAACTTCAACTCACTCATAGTGAAACTCACATACCATCCACTTCCCTGGCTCGCGATCGAGACGAAATACACGCGTTATTCCAACGCGATCTCCAGCCAGGAAGAAAATTTCGGCCGGTCACTCTATTACGGCGGCCTTCGCGGAACGTTTTAAAACTCGTCGTCGGAACCTTTGCCGCCGTACCCCAGTTCTATGTAGGTAATGTCACAGAAATTGTCCTTCGGTTGGGTGAGGATTTTGGTCAGCGCTTTATAGACGTCGATATATTCCTTCCCCAGCTGACGCCGTTCCGCCATCTGCCGTTCCCGATAGGTGTGATGGCTGGCCGAGAGAGAGTTGTTCTCGTTATCGTACATTTTCTTGGATTGAAGTTGGATTTCGAACAGGTGCTGGTCCCGTTTGGTGACCAGCTTGTACGCCTCAAAACCGCTCTTTTTTCGGCGGGCTCCCGTGTAGTCGTTGATTTCGACCACCGTGGTTCCGGGCAGAGTGGTGATGCGCTCCGCCGTCGGCTTGATCAGATCGTCCCGCGTCAGGACGATCTTGATCCCGTACATGTCGGTGATCACCTGACTGAACTCGTTGTGGATTTTGTCGCGTCTGAACATGTAATCGATGTCGAAGGCCAGATCGGCGACTTTGTACGAAAGGTTCGAAGTCGATTTAATTCGGGTCTGAAGAAACACGACAACATTGTCGGAGGAAGGTTTCGGCGTGTACCGAAGAAACGAAGCGCTGACGGTGGTAAAGGACCCACACTTGCGGCAGCGTGGACGATACTGAAAAGCCCGCTCAGAGTCGGTCGACGTCTTCAACTCATCCAAGCGAGGAAGAAAGTCCACTTCGGAACGCACAATTTCGTCGTGCTCGGCCTGCGGGCAGCGTCCCCAAACGATGAACGTCACGTCGACCGCCCGCCCCGGAACCAGAATTTCGAGCAGGTTGCGAGCGAACTCGTTCAACATACGCTCGCCCAAGGCGATGCCTTCCGAGAACCGGCGGCGAATGTAATCGATGTCTTTCGGCCCGAGAGTGAATGGCTGCTGAGAGCGAACCGCCTGCCGAATGGCCTCCAAAATTGAATTGATCCGTTTGTCGCGGATCACTTCCGCAAGAGGCGATTGGTTCAACTCTTCGCGCTCCGAAGCGCCTCTTTCATACGCTTGATCGTCTCCGCGTAGTTCTTGGAATCGAATATCGCCGAACCGGCGACAAAAATGGTTGCCCCCGCCTCCGAGAGCGCCGCAATGTTCTCGAGACCCACGCCGCCGTCCACTTCGATTCGGAGGTCGGGAGCCAACCGTTCCGACTTCTTTCTCAAGTTCCGCACTTTTTGCATCATTTCAGGGATGAATTTCTGCCCGCCGAAACCGGGATTTACGGTCATGAGCAGAACCATCTCGACGTCGTCCCAGACATGATCGAGCACGTAAAGCGGCGTAGCCGGATTGAGTGCGACCGACGGCTTGGCCCCCGATTCCTTGATCTGGGCGAGTGTCCGCTGAAGATGCCGGGTCGCTTCGGCATGCACCGAAATCCAATCGGCGCCCGAATCCCGGTACTCCTGAATGGTCCGTTCGGGTTCCTCGATCATGAGATGAACGTCCAGAGGGAGCTTTGTCACGGCGCGAATTCTTCGAATGACCGGCGGGCCGATCGTGAGGTTGGGAACGAACCGCCCGTCCATCACGTCGACATGAATCCAATCCGCGCCGGCCGCCTCCACGGCCTGAATTTCATCCCGCAAGCGCGCGAAATCAGCCGACAAAATCGATGGGGCAATAACGTGCATCAAAATGTTTTCCGCCATGATTCTTGGCCGTCAAGTATCCAAACCGCTTCCGCTCCGTCCGGCATCCAGACGACGAAACCGGGATTCTCGCCAGGGCCCAAAAGGAAGTCAAACGTATAGCTGGAAATCGCGTCCCCGCGTTCGAGCTGCAATTGGGCCTCATGCCGGGTCAATCCGGGCGGAGATTCGATCGGCAAGTAGACAATCCGCGAACGCGGTTCCTCCGTTGCGGCCGGTCGGGACTTAGGCGCGGCCGACACGGAAAGGACGATCGGATCGAACAGGCGCACCACGGCGCCGGGCTGAGGCTCCACACCGGAAACCGTGCGTTCCGGCAGATCCTCTCGCTCGTCGTAGCGAAACGATCGAACCGCCAAGCCGGCCCGGTCCAAGGCGCGCAAGGCGGCGTCCAATGTACTCCCCGCTAAATTCGCCATGATGAACCGACTGTTGCACGGCCCACTGGACGACAGTACATAAACCTCGTTTTGGATCATGGCCGAACCGGGAGCGGGATCCTGAGCGACGATGTTTCCGAAGGGGAACGATTCGGAACAAGCGAAAGCTGATGTAACCGCCTGAAGACCGGCCGAGCGAAGTATGGCCGTCGCCGCGTCGATCGAAAGGCCGATGACCCGCGGGGCATTTCGCGTCCGCGGGCCCTGCGATACGTAAACCCCCACCGTTCGGCCGGCGCGAACCTGCTCGTTCGGCGGCACGTTCTGCTGAAGGACGCTGCCGCCGGCGATCTGATCGCTGTAGTGAAGACCCAGTACTTCCAGAGAAATTTGCTCCTGAGCCAAAAGATGTTTGGCTTCGCTCAAGGTCTTTCCAATCAGGTTTGGAACGCGCACTTCTTCTTTGCTTCGTACGAGGAAATGGATCGTCCATGTAACGGATAGGACAAAGACCGCTAAAAAGAGCCCGATGTACCCGACCCACGCCGGCCACCGTCTTTGTGTGTCGCCTACGACCATCTCATTTCGGGGGAGACACGATATCCGTTTAAAAATTCCGCGACTTTTTGGGGAGATTTTCCTTCGCGCAGAAGCTCGAGTACCTCGATCCAGCCGTCGTTACAACGAACGAATAATCGGTGGCTCTGTACCTGCGGAGAGCCAACGGGGGCGGCTGCTCGAACGTCGGCGTTTATCCTCGTGCGCAGAATCTTGATCCGCCGCTTCGGATCGGCCGTAAATGCGCCCGGCTTGGGATTGAGCGCTCGGACACGATTGTGAACATCCCGCACCGACTGATTCCAATCGATTTTCGCCTCCGACGTTTCAATCGGCGGCGCGAGCGTGACGCCCGATGAGTCCTGCGGAATAAACTCGGCCTTCCCTTGATCCAATAGATCTAACGCCTCGAGCAGAGTATCGGCCCCCATTTTGGCGAGCCGCCCTTCGACATCGCCGGCCGTTTCGTTCGGATCGATCGGAGTTTCTCGCACGAGCATCACGTCCCCGGCATCCAGTTCTTCGACCAAACGCATAACGGATATGCCCGTTTTCTCGTCTCCGGCCATGATCGCGCGCTGGATCGGTGCGGCGCCCCGCCAGCGAGGCAAAATCGACGCGTGAATATTGAGGGTCAGCTCGGGAATCTCGAGGAGCTGTTTGGGTAGAATCCGGCCGTACGCGGCCACAACAAAGGTTCGGGCGCCTGTAGAGCGCAACGTCTCCAAGAACGCCGGATCCTTCATTTTCGCCGGTTGGACCAAAGGGAGCCCGATACGTTGGACAAGATCTTTGACCGCCGACGGGGCCACCGAGCGTCCTCGGCCCGACGGACGATCGGGTTGCGTGACAACGAGCGAAACGATCCGCCCGCTTTTGACCAAAGAGTCAAGGGAAGCGGCAGCCAGCGCCGGCGTGCCGAAAAATACGATCTTGCCCGTCACAAATCGGAACTATAACAGGTCGCTCAAAAAGTGTGTCGCACGGCCTACAGTGCTGGTCTGCGATCTTCGACCGTCCCGTCGGTCTTCTGACGGCGCTTCAGTTCATCGCGATAGAGGGCGCGTTTCGTGCTGCTGACGTAATTGATGAGAAGTTTTCCATCGAGATGGTCGATCTCGTGCTGAAAACAGATGGCCGTCAGACCGTCGGAATCGTAACGAAAGGGCGTGCCGTCCGGATTTTGCCCTTCGATCGTGACTTCCGCCGCTCGATCCACTTCGACGTAAAAGCCGGGCACACTCAGACACCCCTCTTCAATCTTCGCGTTACCGGCTCGCTTTGAAATCACCGGGTTGCAGACAGCGTAAAGCTGCGACACCTTGCCCTCCTCTTCCCGATCCGGAGGGATTTCCACGACAATTACGCGAAGCAACTCCCCGACTTGCGGGGCCGCCAAACCGATTCCCGGTGCATGCCGCATGGTTTCCACCATGTCGTTGACCAGGTTCGAAAGCTCGAGATCAAATTTGGTCACCGGTTCTGAAATCCGGTGCAACAATGGGTCCGGATACGTAAGAATTCGCCGAATCGCCATTCTGGATATAATAGCGCCAAATGACGCTCCAAGGAACCCTCGGCCGTCTGCGCCGGCAAGTTATTGAACTTGTCTTTGAACCGGTTACGGATCGCCGCCGATGGAAACACCCGTTGGTCTATCTGATGCGGCTGGGCATGCATGTAGGATCTTCACTGCGCGCGGACCAATGCCTTCAGCGGGCCTCCTCCCTGGCCTACACGACGATTCTATCTTTGGTCCCCGTTACGGCTCTCTTTGTGCTCTATTTTAAAATGGCGGGAAAACTCGATACGTTCAGCGACAAAATCCAGGAATGGATTTTGGACAATTTCGTGGCCGAAGCGGCGCAGGGCGTGTCGGTGTATATTGATCAGTTTGTGGCGAATCTTCACACCCGCACCATCGGAACGGTGGGTGCCGCCGGTTTGATGTTCACCACATATTCGCTCTTCAAGACCGTCGAGAAATCGTTCGACGCCATCTGGAAGGTGCCGACGCATCGAAGCTTCGTCGCCCGATTTCAAATTCTTTGCACGTTGCTCATTGTCGTACCCACTTTTTTCGCCGCGTCTTTGTATTTGTCGAGCCGCTTTCAGGAATTCAAACTTTTTCATCAATACGCCGACATTCCGGGAACGATGAAAACCCTTTTTGTCGGAGCGCCATTTCTCCTCACGGCGATTCCGCTCCTCCTCTCGTACAAGTTTCTTCCGAACGTTACCGTGAAATGGAAGCCGGCCATGATCGGCGCGCTGACGTCCGCCATCCTATTCGAAACCGCCAAGTGGGGATTCAATCTGTATGTCATGAAGGTCATTCCCGTGAGCAAAATTTACGGCTCTCTGGGTCTGTTCCCTGTTTTTCTGCTTTGGATCTACTTCAGCTGGATCATCATTCTGTTCGGCGTGGAGCTTTCATTTACGATTCAGAATCTCTCCTTGCTTCACCGGGAAGCGACGGAACGTCGGCATATGGCGTTTTCCACGCCGATACATGAAGATTGGGGTCTGCAAGTTATCCGGGCCCTCGTCAAGCGCTTTGCCAAAGGGGACGGTCCCGTGAACATCGACATGCTTTCCAAAGATTTGTCGCTGACGACCTCGGTCCTGAACGATCACCTCGAGCTTCTCCGCCAGTCCAACATCTTAGCCTGGGTAGAGGACGAAGAGCGCTCGGGTTATGTCCCGGTTCAACCGGTGGAAATTCTAACCGTCGGCGAAATCGTCGCCGTCTTTCGAAATCACCTCGGCCTGCCGGAGCGGCAAGAATCCGGATACAAGAAGTCGCTCCTGGAGTTTGCCAAAGCCAGTTAGTTCCATCATATTGCCCCGCGTAAACGCACCTAAATCGGTCTTCCGATTGGGAGCGCATTTGCATGACAGAGGACCGTAGATCTTTTCGCAGATCGAGGCGGGTGCGCACGGACAGACCGGAGCATACCTAGCAAGGTATGTGAGGACTGCCCGTACGCGACCAACGAAGAACTGCGGAAAGAGATGCGGTCCGTGCCTTACGCGCCATTAGCTCAGCTGGATAGAGCATCGGACTTCGGATCCGAGGGTCGGCGGTTCGAATCCGTCATGGCGCGCTTCTGCCCCTGGCGGAATGACGTTAGTTAGGAGGCCCGCTTTTGCGCCAGATTCAAAACCAATCGATGAAAGAATTCAATCGCGGGACGAAGGCTCGAAACCGGAATTCTCTCGTCAATTCCGTGCGCCCGGCGACCGTCCGCTTCCGTCAATGCGATCGGGTCGATTCCGTAGGCGGGAATTCCGGCCGCGCGTAAGAAGCGGGAGTCGGTGGCCCCGCGCGAAAGAGACACGAGCACCGGTACTCCGGGCCACATTTCTCCCGCCGTTTTCTTAATCGCATCAATCCCTTCCCCCTGCACCGGCGACGCTTCCGCGCGGCTGAAATCTTCCAGGGCTTTCACTTCGATGGCCGAGTCCGCAATCACTTTCACCAGCTGTTTCCGAATGTCTTCCACGGATTCATCAGGCAGGATCCGGCAATTGATATTGGCCCGAGCTTCGGAAGGAAGCGCGTTCACCCGCGTGCCTCCTTGAATGACCGTCGCCACGCACGTCGTCCGTAAGTTTGCCGCATGAATCGGATCCTCCTCCAACACCTTGAGCGCTCCGGCCGGTAGTGAACCTTTCGCTTCGCTCACCGTTTTCATCGCTGCCGCGACACGGGGAGGTTCGCTCGCAGCGCGCGCCCGGTAATATTCCCGCGTCACCGGAATCAGTCGCGCCGGTTCCCGAAAATGGCTGAACCGTTCGAGCGCCCGCGTCAGTCGGTAGATCGCATTCTCTTTAAGAGGAACCGACGAATGCCCGGTCGGACCTTTCGCGATCAACTCGAAGTCCTGGTACGTTTTCTCCGCCGCCTGAATATTCACCAAATTCACTTTTCCTTTATCGTCGAGGCTGATTTCTCCCCCTTCGTTCAAAACGAGCCCCGCCGAGATGGATTCCGGCTTATGCTTCAAGAGATACAGAATCCCCTGACCTCCGGATTCTTCATCCCCCGTCCAGGCCAAAATGACGTCGCGATCGAGGGTAACGTTCGCACGTTTGAGCAAAAGAAAGACTTCCATTTCAACGGCGGCCATACCGAGATCATCCGATACGCCGCGGCCGATCAAAAACCCTTCCCGTTCGATCATTTTGTGGGGATCGGTCGACCAGGATTGGCCTTTCGCTCCCACGACGTCGATATGCGCCAAGAGCAGAAGAGGCTTTCGGTCTCCGGTTCCCTTCAGGCGGGCCACTAAATTCTTTCGACCGGCCGCGAATTCGGTGATGTCCGCCGAGACACCGGCGTCCTTGAGACGCTTTGCGCCGATGGCCGCCGCCCGTTCTTCATTTCCGGGCGGATTACTCGTGTCCGCTTCTACGAGTTGGCGGAGAAGTTCGCGTACGGAGTCCGCGGATTTTCCGTAGTCCACCGCCGTTTCTGAAGCGGCAGCCGACATGCAAGCCCAAAACCCAAGAACGATTCCGAAAACAATGGAGGTCCGTATCTGTTTCATAGCGGCGGAACCTATCACTAAAGATAGGCCTTTCTCAAATTACAAGGGGTGGAGCGATCGACCACATCAAGAAGTTTTGTCTTCCCCCACAGATAGCCTTCGTTCTCCGTCCGTGGCACGCTGGCGATCCATGTCGCCGCGATTCATCCGGGCGTACGCCTTCTTTGATCGATGCCTGTTCCACTTCATTCGACTCTGGTCGCTCGTGCGCGACGAAATTCTGTGGGCGTGGACGGTTCCGGAGCAACGGGAGCAGATCACTTTTCAATCGTATGAAGTTCATTCGACATTTCTCTCGGGCGGCGAAACATTCGAAGGCGGCCTTTTCCCCTGGGAACGACTTGCGATCACCTCTCCCCCCTTTCCTCAGAAAGGGCACATTTTAGTTGGCGGCTGCGGTGGAGGACGCGAGGTCGCGGAGCTCCGTAAGCTCGGATACGAGGTTACGGCCTTTGAACCGTCGCCCTCATTCGCCGAGGGTTCGCGTCGGCTGGCCGCGAGTCTTTCGCGCGTCCGTTTTGCCCAGGCTTCGTATCGTGATCTTCTGGCGGCTTTTTCGGGGGCGGAGAATTTACTTACTCCGCTCATTCGAAACGCCACGTTCGATGGAATGATTCTTGGGTGGGGAAGTTTTTCGCATGTAACGGATATCACCCAGCGCCGAAATTTGTTGTGCGCGCTTCGAAAACTATACCCGACCGCTCCACTCCTCGTGGGCTTCACGTCAATCCCCGACATTCCCGCCGGCTTTATCGACCGGATGCGCCCTCCCATGCGACGAATTCTTACAACCTTCGGCGCACCGTCCAGAGCGGCCGACGGAGATGTCTTTACCCACGGTTCCGGGTTTACGCATTGTTTCACGCCAAAGGAATTCCGGCAGCTTGCGTCGGATGCGGGATATCAAATCGCCCACGCTAACCTGTTCCCCTCCAACCAAGCGTACGCTTTACTCACACAGATACTGTAAATTCTATCGACGTCGGGAACATATCGAAGATCGATTTCGCTTGAACTGGATAAAGCTCCCTTGGCGCTCACCGTCTAGAATTCATGATCTGCGTCAGCATCCGTATAGGATTCGGCAAGCTTTTTTTCGCCGAAGGCGTAGCAAATGTTCGGGTAAAAAAAAGAACTCCTGACACTTCCGTTGTCGTTTTGTACGGAACTTAAGTAGAAATAAATTAACATTTATCCATTTTCAAAACATAACTACTGTGAATTAATCATATTTGAATCAATAAATATATGGAATAGGAGTTGCACGTGGGTCGGGTATTCTTTCAGGGAGGTTCTAAAGTGCGACTCTTGAATACACGCGTTGGATGGACCCTTCTTCTTTCCTCGGTTGTTATTCTTTCTGCTTGCGGAACTCAACAGGAAGATTTGACGAAGAGTGGCCAACGTTCGGGGGATCCCTCATCGGATGAAACAAGCCCGTTTGACGCTCGTCGCAAAGCCCCCGAGGGAGGAGGAGGATCGTCGCCATACGCTCCAATTGCTAACGTCGAAGCCGACCCCACTTTCGTCAATCCGGGTGGATTGGTCATTCTGGATGCTTCGGGGAGTTGGGACCCAGATGGACAAGTATCCGAGTTGACGTATGAATGGACGATCATCTGTCCCTGGCCGTATCTAGGGAATTGTCCTGGCAAAAATGGAGACTATTATTATTTTGGAAATTCCGGTTCGCCGCACGATCCATATGCCACGTTTGAGGCCTACACGTTGATTGGAGATTACGTATTCATCGTGCGGGTCATAGATCAGGATAAGCTCTTCGCGACCGCTACCGTAACCGTCTCCGTTGGGAACGGTCCCGCGTCAATCAGTACGTTAAATTAGGGAACCGACGTGCGCCACGAGAACAATATGAAGCCTCTGACCGAAAGATTTGTTTCAGTTGTTCTCCTATGCACCTCTCTTGCTCTTGCGGGTTGCAAGTTCAAGAAAGATGCTCCAGTTTCCGAAAGCAATCCCGAGGCAACCCAAACGGATCTCACCCAATCCCGTCCAGGGGAAACGGATGTGGGCCAGCCGGCGCCGGTGCTCAACGGAGATCTCGTCTATCTCCAGAGCGTGGCTCCGGGAGTTCCAAACGCCCTTGTCGTCGGTTTGCCTGGAGCCACCGCAAGCGGTGTCACTGAAGTTTGCGCGGTTCTGGAGACCTCCCAGGATCAGAATCCCGTTTGTTTTCCGGTGAATCCGGTCGATGGATCGTTCCGTGGCGTGCTTGAAAACGCCGAACCTTGCGACACGGTGGATCTATGGGGGGAAGGGGAGGCGTACGCTCCTGGAGGTCCGGGGATCAATTCGATTCCCGAAACGGTCATGAGATGGTACCGCCCGTTCCCGTCGTCCGTGAACGAGGTGGCCGTTTCGGCCGGCAAAGTGTACATGGCCGGGGAAGGGGAAGCGGGAATCTACGTAGCCGATGTGACGGCTTGTACGTCGGAGGAAGAACCGGACACATTTAAGGTTTACACACAGGCGCAAGGCCTGGTGAACGATATCGTCTTAAGCCTCGCTCCCGGCCTGATCGGAGATGTTTGGATCGGGACAGTCAATGGATTGAGCCATCTGACGTACGGAGAAAATGGTGAGGTCATATTCAGCAATTACACGAATTTTGGGGCGCTTCCGGCCGTGCGGATCATCGGTCTGGCCGTGGAGCCGACCGGCGCTGTCTGGATCGCAATGAGCCAAAATATCGTGCGGATGTCGATCGCCGCGGACGGGAATCCGCAATTTGAGATCTTTAATGTTTATAGCGATTTCGGAATTTCCTTTTCCTACGTCAGCGGTATTTCGGTCGCCCCCAACGGAAATGTCTGGATCAGTCTATTCGGCTACCTTGTGCATCTCAGCTCGTCGGAACTCGGGATCCAAAAGAGAATCTATCAAATCAGCAATTATCTTTCGTACACTTACGGCGAGGTCGGATCCACGTCCAGCATTGTCGCTGTTACAGACGACCATATTTGGGTCGGAACGTACGCGGGGCTGGTTCGCGTACAAACCGATTCGGCCGGAACACCTACATTTAGAGTCTTCTCGGTCTCTTCCACCGGCGGCGGCCTCAACAACAACTTCATTCGATCTCTAGCTTCCGGCGGGTCGAGCGATCTGTGGGTGGGGACGAGTCAAGGCCTGACGCATGTTGTGTGCGGAGAATCTATAGATCCGGTACTCACGTCTTATACGAGCCAGACTTATCCGCTCTTCAACGATTCCGTCCAGGCGGTGGCGTACGATCAGGGGGCCGGAAGAGTCTATCTCGGCACGCAGGCGGGCTTAAGTTCCCTTTCGTTCACGGCCGCGCAGGAGCCGCAGTTTAAGAACTACGTTCATCCCGACGGCTTGGTGAACAACTATGTGACAACGTTAGCCTCAGATTCGCAGGGCCGTCTGTGGGCGGGGACCGGAGATGGATTGAGCCAGGTTACGTTCTCGCCCGAAGGAGGGGTCACTTTCAAAAACTTCAACTCCGTCACGCATCCTACGCTGAACCAAGTGCGGATCTGGACTGTCGGCATCGGAAAACAGAACGATATTTGGTTGGGTGCGATGGAAGGGCTGTACCTTTTGACGCTCGACAGCGCAGGGAACGCTCAAATTAACCCAATCTCTCTCCCCTCCCAAGGGAACACCACACTTCACAAATGGATCTTAAGCTTAGCGGTCGGCCCCGACGGGGATCTTTGGGTCGGAAGGATTTTCGACGGTCTGGCCCGTGTCTCGATCGACGCGGCCGGCCAACCGGTCGTCCAGACGTATACGACATCCAACGGATTGCCCGAGAACTCCGTCACTAGCCTCGCAATCGGCACTGGCGACGACGTGTGGGTCGGGACTTACAGCCAAGGCGTCGTCCATTTCACGCTCTCCTCAACCGGAGAACCGCAATTTACGACCTACACCACGGCCAACGGTTTACTGGGCAACGAAATTTTGGCGTTGGCAAAAGGGGCCGACGGAGAGATCTGGGTGCGAACTCCGGAAGGGTTAAGCCGGCTCACGCAGGTGGAGGGAGGGACAATTCAGATTGCATCGTTTGCCCTCGGCTCCCCGATTCTAGATACGTTCTACGCAAACACCATGGTTGTGGACGGCCAAGGCCGGGTCTGGCTCGCCACGTCCATCGGTCTTCAG
>DATDPG010000200.1 GCA_035292885.1 Bdellovibrionota bacterium
CAAACAAAACCGGCGCAAGTTGGTCGACACCACCCGGGGAAATTATCTTCGAGGAAGAAAGCCAAAATAGGCATCGATACGAGATTTGCCGGTCGTAATTTTCCGGCCTGCCGGCGTGAGACAAAACGTCAAAATTGTCGCGTGGCTTGCGGGTGGACACTTTTTTCCGCTCGCAACGGACTTGATCCTCCCGTCTTGTCGCAGTCGAGACTTTTGTTATTTCTTCGATGCCGGTGGAAGTCGTTTCGGTGAGCACGACTTTAACGCCGTTTTTCTCAAGACGGCGATTCTCTCTAAGGGCTTCGAACAGAATTGCGGCTGCAGAACCCACACCGCCTTCAATCTTCCTGGGCGAAGGTCCTTCGGAAGCGCGTGCCGATGAACCACCTGCCATCCAGGTCAGGGAAATGAATAATGCGATCACTTTGGTCTTCATAATATTTCTCCTCAAGTTTATGGGCCGAATTAAGGTGCGGGTGGCAAGGGAGGAAGAAAGGGGACCCAGATCACTTTCCCGTTTTCCAAGCGTGTCACGGGAACATGAAGAATAAAGGAAGTCGCCCGCTCGATCGGCTCGTCCGAATCAGGCTCAACGGATTCCACATTTGTGGGGCAGCCTTCCTCCCCTCGCGGGCAGGGGACGACGAGAACCTTGAACTTATCGGAAGCACGACGCTGCCTATGCTCGATCTCGAACGCCAAACTTTCCACGAGAGCTGCCGGCGAATCGACATTTTCCAGATCCACAAGCAGCGTGCTGCCATCGCATACGATCTGGAATTGATTCATTGCAATGAAATATAGCCTGGCGATCGGTTTCTTTGTGTCGATATTCCGCCGGCTGGCTTCGTTGATTTCGAGCGCACGTTCTTTTAGGCGTCGGGCACATTCGACTTGCCAGGCTTCCGGTTTGGATATGTTCTGCGCGCGTCCCGTAGCGGTGAACGCAATCAACATCGAAGCCCCCACGAGACCGATTCTGAAGGTGTTTAAAATCATAAGCTTACCTCTCCCGCCGGCTTATAACGCATTGCACCGCAACTGGCAACAAAAAATCTCCTATGCTGGTGTGCCGAGCAGCTACGAAGCTTGAGCCCGCCGGGTTTGTGGCGACAGTACCCCCCTCATGTAGTGCCCCGTATACGAATGGGCTTCCTGGGCAATCGCTTCGGGCGTTCCGGCGACGATGACGCGTCCCCCATGTTCGCCCCCTTCGGGTCCCAGATCGATCACCCAGTCGGCCGTCTTGATGACATCGAGATGGTGCTCGATCACAATGACGGTATTCCCTTGATCCACCAACCGGTTCAGCACTTCCAGGAGTTTGCGAATGTCCTCGAAGTGCAGGCCGGTCGTCGGTTCATCCAAAATATAAACGGTCCGCCCGGTGGATCGTTTCGTCAGCTCCTTGGCCAATTTTATCCGTTGCGCCTCGCCGCCGGAAAGAGTCGTCGCCGACTGTCCCAGCGTGATGTAGCCCAGGCCGACTTCGTCGAGCGTCGCCAGCTTGTCCTGGATGGTCGGCACTCGTGAAAAGAGGTCCCGCGCATCTTTCACGGTCATCGCCAAAACCTCGGCGATCGATTTTCCGTGAAAAAGGACGTCGAGCGTCTCTCTATTATAACGATGCCCTCCGCACGCTTCGCATGTGACGTAGACGTCGGGAAGGAAATGCATCTCAATCCGTAAGATCCCGTCTCCCGAGCAGCTTTCGCATCGCCCGCCTTTCACGTTGAAGGAAAAACGGCCCGGCTTGTATCCGCGAACTTCGGCCTCGGGGAGTTCGGCGAAAAGTTCTCGGATCGGCGTGAAGGCGCCGGTGTACGTGGCGGGGTTTGATCGAGGCGTGCGCCCAATGGGGGACTGGTCGATGTCGATCACCTTGTCGATAAACGCCAGGCCCTCAATACGGTCCACGTCCCCCGCCGGATCTTTGGACTGGTAGAGATATTGTTTGAGCAGCGGAAAGAGCGTGTCGACCACCAGCGTCGATTTTCCGGAGCCTGAAACGCCGGTCACACAGGTGAAAAGGCCGATCGGAAACTCCACCGCAATGCTTTTCAAGTTGTTGGCGCGGGCACCGATAAGCCGCAGCCAATTTTTTCCGGGCGAGCGCCGCCGGTTCGGCAGCGGGATCCATCTTCGTCCGGACAGATATTGTCCCGTGAGCGATGAGGGATTATTCGAGACCTGTTTCGGCGTGCCCTCCGCGACGATATAACCGCCCAAACGGCCGGCGCCCGGCCCGAGGTCGAGGACGTGATCGGCCTCCAGAATCGTGTCGCGGTCATGCTCGACGACCAGAACGGTATTTCCCATATCCCGAAGATGTTTGAGCGTGGCCAGCAGGCGATCGTTGTCGCGCTGGTGGAGGCCGATGCTCGGTTCGTCCAAGATATAGAGAACGCCGACGAGGCCGGATCCGATTTGCGTGGCCAGACGGATCCGCTGCGCCTCTCCGCCCGACAACGTGCCCGCCATTCGGTCCACGTTCAGGTAGGAAAGCCCGACGTTAATCAAGAACGCGAGGCGGTCTTTGATCTCGCGAAGAATTTTCTCCGCGATCATCGCCTCACGATCCGTCAGTTCCAGATGTTGAAAGAACGAAAACGCCCGCTCGATCGTTAAGGCGGAAACTTCCGCAATCGATTGATTGGCGATTCTAATGTAAAGCGACTCCTTCTTCAGCCGACTCCCTTTGCACGCGTGACAGGGGAGGACCCCCATATATCGTTCAATGTCCTCGCGGACATCTTCCGATTCGCTTTCTCGGTACCTCCGCATGAGGCTCGGAATGACTCCTTCGAAGGCCTTGTCCGTCTTGTAGCTGCTCTCTTCCATGTCGTAACGGAAGGAAATTTTTTCCTTCCCGCTTCCCCGGAGAATCAGGTCCTGGAATTTTTTGGGGAGTTTCTTCCAGGGGGTTCGAATGTCGAATTGATAATGCTCCGCCAAAGATTCCAGCGTCTGGAAATGAAAGAACGACCATTTCTTCTGCCAAGGGGCGATGGCCCCTTCCCGGAGCGAGAGTTGGGAATTGGGGACGACCAGTTCGGGGTCGATAAAGCTCTTTGTACCCAGGCCGCCGCATTCCGGACAGGCGCCGTACGGACTGTTGAACGAAAACATCCGGGGCGTGATTTCCGGGACCGAGACACCGCAATCGGGACAGGCGAATTTTTCGGAAAAGAGAATCTCGGTGGAATTTTTTCCTACGATCTCGACCAATGCCAGGCCGCCGCCGATTTTGAGAGCGGTTTCGAC
>DATDPG010000201.1 GCA_035292885.1 Bdellovibrionota bacterium
GGCCTCATCGACGACCGGCGCCCCATGCTCCCTTACATAAAGCTCGCGGGACAGATCGCCGCCGCCTGCCTCTTGATCCTTTTTGGAATCCATGTGGCGTTCACCGGGAATCCTCTCTTTTACGTCCCTTTGACGATCGCCTGGGTCGTCGCGATCACCAACGGCTTCAACCTTTTGGACAACATGGACGGCTTGGCGGGCGGTATCGCCGTAATTGCGGCCGTTTTTTTCGGCCTCCTGGCCGGCCAGATTGAAGGGGGCATCTCACCCACCGCCGTCGCAATTTTCGCCGGCTCGGTCCTTGGGTTTTTGGTCTTTAATCTTCACCCGGCGCGCATCTTCATGGGCGACTGCGGATCGCAATGGATCGGCTTTACGCTGGCCGCTTTCACGATTGCGGACACCTGGCAAAGCGCTTCCAATCTCGTCCTGATGCTGGCCACGCCGGCGCTCCTTCTGGCCGTTCCGATCTTCGATACCACGCTCGTCGCGCTGAATCGCAAACTGCACGGCAGACCCGTCAGCCGCGGCGGCCGGGATCACGCTTCCCACCGGCTCGTGGCGCTTGGCCTGACGGAGCGGAAAACCGTGTGGATCCTTTGGGGTCTGGCCATCCTTTTCGGATCCACGGCACTCTTCGCCCACGAATACGACGTCTTTTCCTGGGTTCTTTTGGCCGGGGGGCTCTTCATCTTTGTCGTCACGCTCGGAATTTTTCTCACCGACGCGAAAATCTACGACAAGGCCGCCGCTCCCAAGGAACGCCGGCAAATCCCGCGCCTGGAGATCATGTATAAGCGGCGGATCGTTGAAATCGTTCTTGACACGGTTTTGATCGGCGGCAGTTACAACTTGGCCTACCTCCTCCGATACGATTGGAACCTCGATTCGTATTTTCTTCAGCAGCTCGCCCGAAGCTTGCCGCTCGTCGTGGCGACGAAGCTCATTATTTTCCTGGCAACGGGATTGTACCGGGGTCTCTGGACCTACATTGACTTCGACCAATTCAGCCGGATGTTAAAGTCGAACCTTCTGGCCTCCGTCGGCACGATTCTGGTGATCCTCGGCTTTTACCGTTTCGAGGGTTTCTCCCGGACGGTGTTCGTCATCGACTTCATCTTGCTCCTCGTCGCCATGGGTGGAACCCGCGCCTTGCTGCGCGGTCTCCGAGAGTCCGTATTCGCCTTTCCGGAAAGCGGCGTCCGCATTCTCGTCATCGGCGGCGGCGAGGCGTGCCGGTTTCTTCTTCACGAGGTCCGCCGGAACCGCCAATGGAATTTGCGACCCGTCGCGATTCTCGACGACGACCGGCGAAAGCATGGAAAATCGATTCTCGGAATTCCGATCGTCGGCTCCCAAGAGGAAATGCCCCGGATCCTGGCTGAAAAGAAAGTGGACCAAATCGTCATCGCCATTCCGTCCGCAAAGCCGTCGGAGCGTTCCGCGATCGAACAACGCTGCGCGCTGACCGGTCTTCCGCACGTGACGATGCAATCGCTCGAAGAGACGTTGATCCACCAGATGTCGCAACGCTGAGGGTTCTTAGAATGAGCCTTTTTCAACGGCCGGCTAAGCGCTCGCCCTGGGCAATTCGGGTTCCTCGGCGTCTTCCGTCTCGGTCTTATAGGAATAGTAACCGTATTTGTAGTACTGATAATTTCCGTACGTCGATTTGGCGATGTCGACATCGTTGAGAACGGCTCCCAATACCTCGGCGCGAACGGCTTTGATCTGATCCAGGGCGAAAATGACCGCTTTTCGGTGCGTATGCGCCGCGCGCACGATCATGACGACGCCGTCCACCGCTTGGGACACCACTACGGCATCGGTCACCGGCGCCACGGGCGAGGAATCGACGATCACCCGGTCGTACATTTGGGCCAGGCGGTCCAGAAGCTGCCGCAATTCCTTGGATCCCAAGAGCTCCGCGGGGTTGGGAGGGATGCTCCCCGCAACCAGATAATCGAGATCCTTGATTTCGCTCTTTTGTACGGCCTTTTCGAGCGTAAGTTCACCCAGGAGAACATTGGTGACGCCCATACGGCTGGGTGCATTGAAATTGTGATGAAGTTTGGGACGGCGAAGGTCCAGATCGATGATCACGGTGCGTTCACCCGTCTGAGCCAACGTAATTCCCAAGTTAATCGCCGTAACGGTCTTTCCTTCTCCGGGACCGGTGGATACGATCAGGATCTTTTTCAGGCCTTTCGTCGCGGAAAGAAACAGAATGTTCGTACGAAGTGTCCGGTAAAACTCGGAAACCGTCACCGTGGGCTCCCGGAACGGAACAAACGCTATCTCCCCGTCCTTTCCGTTACCATTTGCCCCCGCGCCAAAGCGTGGGATCAGCCCCAAAACCGTGAGTTTAAGGTATCGTTCGACATCTTCGTGCGTTTTGATCGTGTCGTCCAAATATTCGAGGGCCAGCGCGAGTCCGATTCCGCCCAAGAGACCGATAATTACGGCCAGCAGCAGGTTTGTCTTGACGTCGGGACGGATGGGACTGCCCGGTTCGACGGCTCGGTCGACGATCCGGATGTTGTTACTCCGCACCAAACCGGAGAGATCCGCCTCTTTGATTTTCTTTTGAAGCGTCTCAAAGAGCTGCTGATTCGTATTCGTGATCACCTGAATGTCGGCCAGTTTTCGATTGACCTCATCGATCCGAAGCGCTTCCATCTTTTGCTTCTCCAGCGCCTCGGAAATCGAATCTTCCTCCGCTTTCGCCAGAAGAAACTTGGTCTTCAGCCGGCTCACCTCGTTGGCCACTTCCTGGCGGATCAACCTTTCGATTTCAGTTACCTGGGCGTTCAGCTTGATCATGCTGGGGTGCTTTTCACCGTACCGATAGATCAGCTTGCTCCGCTCGCTTCGAAGATCGGCTAAATCGTGCTTCAGTTTCGTGAGAAGGTCGCTGGAAACCACGCCCAGAAGGTCTTCCGCACGCGTCGACTGTTTCACCAGCTCGCTCAATTTTCGATATTGGGCCTCCAGCTCGATCCGTTTGCTCTTGAGGGTGTTCAGAGATTCCGTCAACGCCACAAGATTTGCCTTGGCCACGTTCTCCCCATCCTGAAGCGAAACGACCTTGTACTCCTCTTTGTACTTTTGAAGCTCCTGCTCCTGCTGTTTTTTCTCGGCTTGGATCTCTTTGAGCCGTTGGTTCAGCCACTCCACGGCCTGCGTGATCCCCAAAAGTTTTTGGGAAAGGTTTTCGTCGACATAGACCTCCGCGATCAGGTTGGCGAGGGTTTGGGCCCGCTTCGGTTCGTTGTCGTCGAAATAGACTTGCGCCAAACGGCTTTTATCGTCCGAGCCGATCGATATTCCGTTCTGCAAATGGCTCGTCAATTGATCCGCCGACATCCCTTTGACCAATCCCTTTTCAATCCCTCTGGCCGCGACTTTGCTCAGAAGCGCGCGGCTCTTCAGGATCTGATACTGGGTTTCGTAGTACTTGAGCGCCGACCACCAGCCGTACGGCGAGACATTGACGACATCCTGGAAGAACGCGACGTCCGGAGTTTCGGCTCCGATCTCGATGACCGTTACCGCCCGGTAGACACGCGCCTGCCGCATCGTCACGAGCGTCACGATCACGAACACGGACACCAGAAAGAGACCGGCGACTTTGCGCCGCTTCCAGATCTGGTGAAGGTATTCTTTGACCGGAAGATCGGGCATTAGAAGAAACTCTCCGGGACGACGATCACGTCATCCGCTTTCAGCATCACGTTTTTTTCCTCGTTCTTGAGGATTCGGTCGAGACGCACGTTGATCTTCGTTTCTCCCTTCTCCTCTTGCCGGAGAATGTAGGTCGATTTGGTCGACGCTTCTGGGGTCGGGCCTCCGGCCAGGGTCACGGCCTGCAAAATGCTCAAATTGTCCTCGTATTTCACCGGACCCGGCCGGGCCACGTTGCCCAGAACAAAAATCTCGTTCGCCTTCGGCACGTTCAAAATGTCTCCGTCTTCCAGAACGAGATTCTCCGTGAAATCCCCCTCGTGCACCAACCGATAATAGTCGATCACCGTCGGCTTAATCGAGGGGGAAGAGAGGGCCTCCTTTACCACGACCGCCGGAACTTGATCTCCGGTTTCCCCGGTCTTCTTGTTGGATTCAGCGGGGGCCTGTTTTTGACTCGAATTCTTCAGAGCGCCTTTAAGAAGGAGGATTCGCTTTCCGCCTTCGGCCGCGATTCCTCCCGCCTTTGAAATCAGATCGAGGACTTTCGTCTCCTCCTTGAGAACATATGTTCCGGGATTCTTTACCGCCCCCAAGACCATGACTCTTTGGCTCTGATAATCGCGGACTTCCACGTTTACCTGGGGATCGGCGAGATAGCCATCCCGAAGGCGTTCGGTCAGCATTTTCCCGAGTTCTTCCGTGGTTTTTCCTTTGACTTCGATCTTACGTAAATAAGGGTAGTCGATTTTTCCGTCCGTGCCGACGCGAAAATTTCCGGAAAACTCGGCTTCCCCCAATACTTTGACGTCGAGAACGTCTCCGATACCGACCCGATAGTCGTTCTCCGACGCCAGCAGACCGCCGCAAAAAGCGATAGCGAAAAACGCGAGCGCGCGCAGGTTGCGATTTGTTCTAATAATAGACACTGATCCCCACGTTCACGCGGTGTTTCAAAAAACTCGCGCTGTTGCTCCCGGTCAGCGGATCCACGGCGTTGGAATCCCGGTAGTCCAATTGGTACTCGGTTTTCAAATGCATCCATGCGAACAGTTCGAAGGTCAGACCCGCAAGTCCTTGGATCACGGAGTCGGCGCGCGTGGAGCCGTCCGCATTGAGGTTCGGAGGGGAGTAGTCGAGAAAATCGTAGGAAGTTCTTACATGCGTTTCCCAACGCCGGGCGAAACGGTAATTGCCGTCCAGATGAACGTGGTGATCCTGGAAGTAGTTCGTAAATGTGCTGACCTGCACATCGTACTTATAGCCCGTCGTCACCGACAAGGCCGACCGGGGCGTGAACCGGGCGTCGATTGAGCCGGTCGCGGATGTGGCATCCGGACCGCCTTCGAACTGAAGGGTTGCGAAGCCGGCATTGGCCGATATGCCGATCTTCCTCGTAAACTGGCTATTGAGACCGGCCGAAAAAGAGATGCCCCGGGAATCATTGTTGGCCACCGGAGCGACCGGATCGTCATTGAAATTCGTTTGACCGTATTCCATGGTGGCCGACGCGACGCTCTTGGGCAGGAATCGGAAATGGGAAGAAATGTTCACCCGGGACGTAATACTCACTTTGTTGTCATAAAACGAAAGAGCGCTGAGAAGCGCTTCGTATTTTTCGTACATGTTGGCGTATTTGAGCGCCAAGTCCAGATCGTCGCCCGGGGTGTGGTAACGAACCTCCGCCCCCGCGTTGTTGGTGATTCTTCCGAGCCGCTCGGGAATCTCGACGTCCGCCGGTTCCGATGTGTCTTCGTACTTCTCCGTGACTTTCATATCGAGTCGGCGAGAAAGCGCGTAGGAGGCAACCAGATTGGCTTGCTGCGCCAGATCGTCCTGAACGTCCTGTTCGAAGTTATTCCGATACGTGAATCGATAGCCGGTAAGGAGATTGAACTTGGTTCGACTGAACTCCCAATCCACTCCGGGAATAACCACGAGCACATAGTCCGATTGGGGATTTTGATCGGAATAGAGCGAGTTCGAATCGTATGAGCTGGCGACGTCCAATGCGCCGTGCAAGCGGGAACCCCCGAGCCGTAACCCGGTTTCACGACCTCTGGAGACGCCCGGCCGGTTCTCAGAATAATTTTGGGCGAAGGAGGTGGTCATCGTTACGAATACTGTAGTCGCCGTCAGAAGGGCCGCAGACGCAACTGCTCTCCGTCTGCGGCGATCCAGCAAGCGCGGGATTTTGCTGTTCACCGGTTCGTCTAATGGTCGTTATCCGCTGTAGTTTCGCCTCAACGGAACGGACTGGCCGGAGGCACAGCGGGATAGCCTTCGGCCGGATAAAGGTCATCTTCTCCGAACGGTGAAAGAACGGTTCCGTCGGCGCTCTCCATCCCCTCACCGGAGGGCCGTATGTAGACCACGGTGGTCCCATCTCCCGTCCCTCCAACTCCGTAACACTCTTCGATCGAGTTCTCGATCTCGGAAGTGTTCTTTCCGTACGCCCCGATCTTTTGGCCGTACATGTCGGCTGTCTTGGCGTCCCCGGCAAACGAGGATTCCATCAGGACGACTTTGGCTCGCTCGGATGCCTTTAAGAAGCCCTTCACGAGATCCATCTTCGTCATCAAACAATTGAGCCGTTTGATGTCGTTTTCTTCTCGGGCTTTGGCGACGGCTTTCACAAATTTCTTGAGAGTCCCCTCGATGGAAGAAACCGAAATCTCCGCCTTCTTGAGCCGGGACTCGGGCGAAGCGGGCTCCGCTCCTTCAACACGCGCCGTGATCAAGAAAAACGACAGGCAAACAAATACGCTCTTTGCCGATATCAAACGGTAGGTCAACGGTTCCTTCCTCGTGGGAGGTTTAAGGGAATAATCTCTAATAAATTCTAAAACTTATGGCTTTACAGGTCAACGATACTAGGGTTCCGTTCGCCGAAGGGACGAAAACCGACACACAAGTTCCTACCGCAGGCCGTCAAATCGAAATCAATTATTCTCGACAACGGCCAAGATCTCCTCTTCCGTCAGGACCGTCCGGCTTTGTTTGGCCTTAGATAATATGGACTTAACCGTATCTTCCGCCGGTTCGATTCCGCGTTGTTTCAGCCAGTAGATCACATTGGACGCTCCGCTCACCGGACCGATCTCGATCGTCTGGTGAAGACCGAATACACCCGCGGGAACACCGGAATAAACTCGGTCTGCCAGCCATTCGTCTCCCTTCCCCTTCGCCTTAATGATCGCAGCGGCATGGACTCCGGTCGCCGTTCGGAAGGCGTCCCTCCCGACCACCGGATAATTCTCCGGGATGGGAAAGCGGCAAGCTTCAGAGACCAGCTGGCTGTATTCGGTCAATTTCGACAGATCGTGCTGAAACCAGCCGAGTAAATGAAGATTCACGAGCAGCTGATCCATCGCCGTATTGCCGCATCGCTCGCCGATACCGAGCGCCGTGCCGTGCACGCGATCTGCTCCGGCTTCGATGGCCGAGAGGGCGTTTGCCACACCGTGGCCGCGGTCGTTATGCCCGTGCCAGTCGATCTGAATGTCCGGGTACCCGCCGGCCTGGATGATTTTCGTCCGGGCGAAACGGATTAAGGCTTGCGTCCCATCGGGAGTGGCGTGCCC
>DATDPG010000202.1 GCA_035292885.1 Bdellovibrionota bacterium
TCGGTAGACGTTCGCCAGGTTTTCCCAGGTTTCGCGCTGGACGGGGCGGTCACCGTAAGCCGCGTGTTCCCAAAGCGAAATGCTCGAAGCCCAGACTCGGTTTTGCCGAATCGTAGCCGCCGCGAGAAGAACCGCAATCAAGGGAGCCATGACTCCAAGTCCTTTCCAACGAGAAAGATGGATTAAACCGGCGCCGCAAAGAATCGCAAAACCGATGGACGGGAAAAGCAGATATCGGTCGGCCAATAGGTGAATCTCCGTCGTTCGCAGCGACGGCAGAAAACCCGCGATCCACAGTGTGGATGCGATCAGAACGATCGAACGGTTTTTCCATCCGTAAGTGAACGCCGCGAGCAAAGCGATAACCTCGGCAAGTCCTCTCCAGACGCGAACATCGAGCCAGGAAACCGCGGGTTCATACGGGTAATACAATTGCAAATGCAGCGGAGCGATGAGATGTGACGTCCCTCCATCGAAGAGCGCCAAGACATTTCGGAGGATTCCGGAGATGCTCCTACCTAGCGGCAGCGGCGTATACCCTACGATACTCGCTACATAAATCGACAGGCCAAGTGTAGCGCCAGACGCGCCGAAGAACAACAGATATCTCCGAATCGACATGGGTCGTCCTCGAACGCGATCGATCGGCGGCAAAAGGACCGGCAAGAAAAGGATGAGATACTTGGAACCGAGTGCCAGGAGAAAAATGCCGAAGGCAAGAGAGGCCCGACCTTTGGCGTAGATCCAAAGCGAAAGGAGGGCGAAGAAAAGGCTCAGGACATCCTTGTGCCCCGACAGCCAGGTCACGGACTCCACATGAATCGGATGTGCGGCAAAAACCAGAGCCGCCAGGAACGCCGCGGCCGATGAAGTGCCGAGGGAGAGAAGAAATTGGAAAAAAAACACGGCCGATGTCGAAAACAAAATGTTTTGAACCACGTGATAGGGCGTCGGACTCTCGCCGAAGAATCGGTATTGAAGCGAAGCCGAAAGATCCCGCACGGGAAGAAACTCGGCGCCATGTTCGAACCGCGTCTCTTTCGATAGACCAAGAAAGAGTTTCTTGAAACCTGAGGTGGTGTGCCACGAAAGCATCTTTTCGTTGTGCACGACCCACCAGTCGTCGTAATTGACGAATTCATTTTTTAGGTTGTTCGCGTAAAGAAGGAAACAGAATAAAAAAAGAGCCAGAGAGAAAAAAGGCTCGTGCCGCTTCACGGGCCTTGATAGGTCCGAATCGTCTCGCCGCTCCGTTCGCCTTTCGCCAATGCGGCCGCTTCCTCCGCGCACCGATCGAAGACTTCACGGGCCCGGACGATCCGCTCCCTCCCCTTCTTGTATCCGAACATCATCACGCTCAACCTTGTTTCCGGCGTGCCGTGGTGCGTGGGACTGTTGAACGCGTAATCCCCTTTGGAAAAGAGCGACCGCGCGAAGGCCGTGATTTCGTTCTCATCCACTTTTCCGAACCGGCCGATATGAAAACCGGCGACGCAGTCGGCTTGGAGTTCGGCCAGAACCCCTTTGATCAGCAAAGCATCTTTTCGGGCATATTGCATTTCGTGAGCCCATTCATGTGCGAAGATTCCCCAAAGAGCGATGTTGCCATGTTCCTCGAATTCCGTCCGGAGCAGATTCCGGCCGACGAAAATCTTACCATCCGTCCGCGCCCAGGCGTTCGGCGGCTTGTCGTCGATGTAACAGAGCTTTATATGGAGGTCGAACGCCCCGTTCAGATGCCTCGCTTGCGATACCGCCTTGGCGTTCAGCGCATTGTTGCCAGAGGTTTCCAAGCACTTAAAACGATCCGGCATCCCCTCCTGGATGTGAACCGCGCACGCAAACGGTTCCTCCGCCCGCGCAACGCCCAACCACAAATTCACGAGGGTGCTAAAAAGGACGAGAGCCTGACCTGTCGGAGACATTTTTTGTTTCATATACCGAATCACAACCGATGGCGATAACAAGCGAAATCTTCCTTTCTCGAAGCGTTTCGGGTAGATATCCTTGAATCCTTTTTCCACGTTTTCACAAGGACATCGTATGGGCGCACCGCTTTATGGGCACTGGCTGCCGGTCGATATTTCGACACATGGGCCGCTGATCGATCGGCTGTTTAACGTCATGCACGTGTTTATGGCCGTCCTGTTCGTCGGCTGGTTCGCGTTTTTCGTTTTCACGCTGGTCAAATTTCGCTCCCGGCCCGGCCACAAAGCCGTATACGCGCCCAAGCACACGAAGTTTTCGACCTACCTGGAAGTCAGCATCGCTCTCTTCGAGGCCGCGGTACTTCTCTTTCTCGCGATCCCCGCGTGGAATTACGCCAAAGCCTCCGTTCCGAAAGCCCAAAATGTTCTCCCGATTCATGTGATCGCCGAACAATTCGCCTGGAACATTCATTACGCCGGGGACGACGGTAAATTCGGCCGGACCAAACCTGATTTGATCACCACCGAAAACCCGATCGGTCTCGACCCGTCCGATCCGGCCGCCAAGGACGATCTCACCACGATCAATCAACTCCACTTCCCGGTGCACCGCCCGGTGGTCATCCATCTGTCGTCAAAGGACGTCATCCACAGTTTTTCGATTCCCGTCCTGCGCGTGAAACAGGATGTCGTGCCGGGAATGATGCTGCCGGTGTGGTTTGAAGCCATGCAAACCGGAAATTTCGAGATCGCCTGCGCCCAGCTTTGCGGCCTGGGTCATTACCGGATGAAAGGCTTCGTCACGGTGGAAACGGAAGAACAGTTTTCCACCTGGCTCAAAGAGCAGCGCGCCGAATCAGAGGAGGGAAATTAGAATGCCCGCCCATTCGCACGGCCACGCCGATCTTCCGTTTTGGCGGAAGTACATCTTTTCCACCGACCATAAGATCATCGGCATTCAATACGGCATCACGGCGCTCCTATTTCTCTTTTTCGGATTCAGCCTGATCATGTTGCTCCGGTATCAGCTGGCGTATCCGAACACGGCCGTCCCCGGATTCGGCTGGCTCTTCAGGAAAACCATGGGGATCATGCCGCCCGAGTTTTACAACGAACTCGGCGCGATGCACGGAACCATTATGGTGTTTTTGGGCATCGTTCCCCTGTCGGTCGGCGCCTTCGGAAACTACGTCATGCCGTTGCAGATCGGCGCGCCGGACATGGCGTTTCCTAAGCTCAACATGATGAGCTATTGGGTCTATTTCGTGGGCGGTGTCATCATGCTCGCAAGCTTTTTCGCCCCCGGCGGCGCCGCTAATTCCGGATGGACCTCCTACGCGCCCCTTTCGGTGATCGCCACGACGGGTCAGACGATGTGGCTGATTGGAATGGTATTCTTAATCACGTCGTCCCTTCTGGGCTCGGTCAATTTCATTACAACGATCACACTGATGCGGGCCAAAGGGCTCGGTTTTTTCCGTCTCCCGATCTTCGTGTGGGGACAGTTCGTCACCGCCTTCTTGCTTCTTTTGGCCTTTCCTCCCCTCGAGGGCGCCGGGATTCTGCAACTGATGGACCGCGTGGCGGGGACAAGTTTCTTTATGCCCTCCGGTCTGGTGGTCGCGGGCGAGCCGCTCCCGATCAGCGGCGGCGGGAACGCGATTTTGTGGCAGCATCTCTTTTGGTTCCTGGCCCATCCCGAGGTCTATGTATTGATTCTTCCGGCGATGGGGATCGTGGCCGAAGTGATCGCCTGCAACACGAGAAAACCGCTCTACGGTTACAACTCGATGATCTACTCGATGCTCTTTCTGGGATTCATGTCGTTCATCGTTTGGGCGCACCACATGTTCCTGACAGGGATGGGAACGGTCATGAGTAACTTCTTCATGACGACCACGATGATCATTTCGATCCCATCGGTCATTATTCTCACCGTTCTCATCATCACACTGTGGGGAGGATCCATCCGCTTTAACACGCCGATGCTCTTCGCCACGGCGTTTCTGCCGATGTTCGGTATCGGGGGGCTCACCGGTCTCCCGCTCGGCCTCAACGCCACCGACATTCATCTTCACGATACGTATTACGTCATCGGCCATTTTCATTATGTCGTGGCGCCCGGGACAATATTCGCGCTGTTCGCCGGCGTGTATCACTGGCTTCCGAAAATAACGGGCAAGAAGCTGAGCGAAACGCTCGGGAAAATTCATTTCTACCCCTCGCTTCTGTTCATGAACGGCGTCTTCATGCCCATGTTCATTTACGGAATCGCCGGCGTATCTCGCCGGCTTTACGATCCGACCCAATATGCCCACGCAATGCCGGTTCAGTGGTTGAACGTCGTCATGTCCTGGTCGGCTTGGTGCCTGGCCCTCGCGCAGATTCCGTTCGTCATCAACCTGGTAAGGACGCTCGCATCGAAGCAAAAGGCGCAAGATAATCCATGGCAAGCCACAACGCTCGAATGGGCCGCGCCGACACCGCCTCCGCACGGCAATTTCGCCAAAACTCCGGTCGTCCATCGGGGTCCGTATGAATACAGCGTGCCGGGCCAGTCCGGCGACTTCACGCCTCAGCACGTTTCGGAGAGGGCGTAACCATGGCGGAGAAAGCACTTTCGATCGATTCCATCAGCACGTCGGAGATTTCGTACGCGAAGCTGGGGACCTGGCTGTTTTTAGCGTCCGAAGTCATGCTCTTCGGATCTTTGTTCTCCTCGCTCATTCTTCTCCGAGCCGGATCCGCCACGTGGCCGCATGGATGGCAGCTCTTAAACGTCCCGCTCGCGACGCTCAATACGGCGTTCTTGATCTCTTCATCCGTTACGATGGTATTGGCCTTCGCCCACATTAAAATGGGGCATATGGCGAAGTTTAAGACGTTCCTATGGCTCACGATCTTTCTTGGTTGCGCGTTCTTGGTCGTAAAATATTTCGAATACGGCCATAAATTTCACGACGGTCACTTTCCCAAGACCGATCTTTTCTACGCCACCTACTTCACCATGACCGGCCTGCACGTTCTGCACGTGATCGGAGGATTGATCGTTAACCTTTATTTCGTCGGTCCGGGTTCGAAACTTCACTCGAAAGAGCCGGAGCGCTTTGCCGGCCGGATTGAGTGCGCAGGACTCTATTGGCACTTCGTCGACCTGGTCTGGATTTTTCTTTTCCCCACGTTGTACCTATTGTAGGAGAAACGAATGGCAGCAAAGACCCACTCTTCTCACCTCGGTCGATACATTGCCGTATTTATTGCACTCCTGGTTCTGACAGCCTTAACAGTAAAAGTTTCGTACTATCATTTGGCTTGGATGGGAGCTTTGAGCCTTGCTCTCCTGATTGCTGCGACTAAAGGGACGTTGGTGGCCGCGTACTTCATGCACCTGGTCGGTGAACACAAGACGATTTTCTGGGTTCTGGCCTTGACGATTTTCTTGCTGGTTTTCATACTTCTCGTACCCACACTGGTCATGTGGGGGGATTACCGGGTTCATTAATGTCCCTTCGAAGCTTCCATATATTTTTCATCTCGATTTGCGGATTGCTTTGTCTTTTCATCGTCGGCTGGACCGCATTCCAGTCGGAAGCCACCGGATCCGTGACTTACGCCCCGTTCGGATTCGTCGGGGCGGCCGGCCTGGTCGGCCTGGTCTTCTACCTGCGCTGGTTTCTGCGGCACCATGGAAGGCATGTCTAAGTGAAATCGATTCTACTTGCCTGCGCGGTCTGTTTCGGCGCCGCGGACCAGCAAACGGTCACGGCCATTCATCGGGCTATTTTCTTTATGGTCGGTTGTACGGCCGTGGTCCTGGCCGGCGTGACGTTTATGATGGTCCGGGCGATTCGGGGGAGCGGCCCGAAATCCATCTCCAACGACTGATCTTATAACGATTCAACGAAATATTTTCGTACACTACGTCCCAGAATTTCCGCACTCCTGGAATGTAGTAGACCCACATCACAGGCAGAAAGAAGCGATTGAGCGAAACGATACGAGCCACTGCTTCGGCGCCTGAGTATTTCCGTCCGTCTTCATCGATGAATTGGAGCGCATTCTGACATTCGTCGAGGGTCATCAAATTATGCTTCTCAAAAAATCCCTGTTCTCGAAACGAAGTCGCCTCAAAATATCGTCCGGCGAGCCGCTGAAGGTTCCGAAGTTGTTGCCGGCAAAACTTGCATTCGCCGTCGTAAACCACGAGCGGCTTCGGCATCAGAATTCGACCAAGCCGAGGGCGAAATAGAGTCGGAAGTCCTTGTCCTCGATCCCATAGCCGAAATCGAGGCCGAAGACCGGCGCTAAAATGTCCGCTAAGGAGACCCTTAGCCCTCCTCCCACGCCGTTGCGAAGCGCCTTCCGGCTGATCCCTAAGTCGTCCGTGTACAGTAGCCCGAGATCGTGGAATGCGAGACCAAAAAACGAGAGCTTCCGGAAGCGATATATGGAGAAAAGTAGATCTTGTTTCGTGCTGATCAATGTGTCGCCTCGAAATTGACGGTCTTCGTATCCGCGCAGCGAAGCGCCCCCCAGCGTCAGATCTCGATGGAATGGGAGCTCACGCCCGATCGCACCCTCCAACGTGACCACATAATTGAAATATTTGAGGACCTGGTAGGCGAGGATCCCCTTGACGTCTTCGATTTGGTACGTGAAATCGGTTCCGAACCGTTCGTCCGCGAATTCAAAAGTCGCGGAGACCAGGCTCCCTTTCAAGAAGGCCTCCCGCCGCCTTAAAGAATCGTAGGCAAACTGAAATTCAAGAGACACATCGCTGCCGTTCGATCCCGACGCCGGGACGAGCGCCGACTGGCCATAGTCGACGTACCGATAGAGGAACTTGAACGACGTCCGGATTTCGTTCGTCCACTGGTACCCCGGGATCACTGCGATCGCGGCGTCTTTCATGTTGATCTGGTCGATCGGCACTCCGCCGGTGTCATAGAGCGGAACGTCGTCGGTGCGAGCCAGAATCCAGGTCCGCATGGCGGCGTGCGTCTCGAAAATATTCTTCGCGTCGAATGCGGAAAAAAACCGGCTCATTTCATTTCCGCCCTGTGCCAGAAAAATCGTCCGGCCGTTCGGCACGAAAAGATTGCTTTCGCCGAACACGGCGCCGCCGCTGTACCGGCTGCTCCAAGCCTGGAACATCGGGAATGCGAACCAAAGCTGTTTCTCGACGACTTGAATACGCAAATCCGCGGTTCCGTCGGGGTTCGCCACCTGGCTCACGGCAACCTTTTTAAAAAGTCCGCAATTGTTCAATCGATCGTCGACCTCCTGGATCAACCGAGGGTTGACGTAGGTTTGGGGAGGCACGCCCACGATATCGAGGATCGTTTCTCTTTCCGTCTTCTCGTTCCCGAACACGACGATCGACCGGAGCGGCCCGTTGGCCATCGCCACGGTCGGAGCGGACATCAACACGAGAGCTAGAACGATCGTTCGCACTTTAATAGTGTCCCGAGTCCGACATATCTTGATAGTCGGCCGCCGCTGCATCCCGGCTGGCTGCGTTGCTCCTCCTCGACGTACAGCTTTGCAAGTACGCCTTCGTCGTCGCGCCTTGCCATCCGCGCGCATCGGCGTCCTTTGTTATCAAGCTATCTCGGACTCGGAACACTAGCTACGAATAATCTGTCCCAACTTCTTTTTGAGGATCGATACGAGGTCCGGATCAAATCCAAGAGGTTCGCCCACTTTGAAAACCATATTCGGGTATTTTTCCTTCTCGGCCGCCAAGTCCTTCTGAATGTCGCGGGTGACATGCCCGCTGTTGAAGAGAAAAAACGGAACGATATAGACGGTCCGGACGCCCTCGTGGGCGAGTTTTCCGACGACCGTGGAAACACTCGGCTCGATGAACTCGCGAAGGCAGGGTTCCACGCGCAGGCCGCTCGCTTTGGAGAGCTCCTCCGCATATTGGTGCACCGGACGGGAGGCGTCGGGCTCGCGTGTACCGTGGGCCAACAGAATCACCGCGGAATTGGATGGAGCGGAACTCATGCGGGCGTTCTCCCCGAAAAAAGAGCCTTCAGACGCTCCGGTTGAAACCGGATTCCGATGTAAAAGGGCCCGAATTCGGCATATTTGGAGCTCGCTTCATCGAAACGCATCTCGTAGATCAGTTTCTTGAACACGATCGGATTTTCGGCGAACAGATCGACCCCCCATTCCCAATCGTCCAATCCGGTGCTTCCCGAAATCACCTGTGTGACTTCTCCGGCATATTTGCGCCCGATCATGCCATGGTCGCGCATCATTTCCTGGCGGGGCTCGATCGGCAGCTCGTACCAGTTGTAATGCTCTCCCCGCCGTTTGTTCATCGGATAGAAACAGACGTACTTTTGCGAGGGGATCGCCGTGAAAAGACGACCCTTCATCCGCTCCGCCTGCACCTCCATGCTCGTGCGCCAGCGGGATTTCCATTCGTCACTATCGGGCTTGAGCCCTTCCGCGGACAATTCGCCGTGGAGTTTGACGGACATCTCGTACAAACCGAGCTCCACGACGGAAACGTAGGATGTCGTTTCTTCCAAATCGTTGAATAAACGCAACTGGCGAAACTGGAGCTCCACGTCATTGAGTTCCTCGAACGTCTTTCGAAAATGGAGCAGTAGAAGGTCCCCTTTGTGGCCGAGAAGACTGAACGAAACACTCTCCCCGGCTTTCGGTTTACCGATATTTTTTAAGAATTCGGACGCTTCGGAGAGCGTTTCCTCCTGCTCGGAAGCGGATCGACGTCTCCAGGAATCCCAGCGGACGCGAAAAAACTCATGAAGAACCGCCCACCCTTCAAGCGTTTCGGGAACCACGAGTTTCTGCAATTGCGACACCCGATTTTCATATCACGAAAACCGTGCAAAGGCAGCTTTGGGGGCCGATCGGAAAACAATCGCCGGCCGAGTTTCCCCGGCCGGCGAAGATGATTTTTGGAATCTACTGGAGGATTACTGTAACGATTCCTGCTCGCAGCTCCGTTCTTCCTGATCTCCCTGTCGGATCTCCTCCTGGATCTTCTGGCACTCGGAGAAGTCTATATTTGACGCGTCGATCGTCGTGAATCCATCCGGGGCCGTGCAATCCCACGGGGTTTCAAAATCCGACGGCGCCGTCGCTTCCGTCGGAACCGCGCAGTTCACGACGTCGGCGTAAAACGGAGAGTCCGCGTTGTCGATAATGGTGAACGACGCCGGATCGGACTCCGGTACGCGTTGGAATGATTCGATTTGATCGAACGTCCCGGAACAGACATCGCCCGAAGTGACTTCCACCGGCATGCTAAACGGGTCGCTCGTATTCGGACAAAAGTACTTATCGGCGATCGGATCATAAAAGGGAGGGAACGTAGCGTCGCTCACGACGTGGGCCGAACCGATCCCCTGACCTCCTTCCGCGCACATTCCGGTTTCGTTCGAAAAGTCGCTAAACGTACCCCCGAAGAATCCGCTGAGGTTGTAAGTCAGCGCCGTCCCGTCCAGCGTGAGCGTCGAGCTTCCGTCTCCGAACGTGTCGTTGAACTCCGAGGAAACGGTGGCGTCCGTCACATTTTCCAAATCGGTCCCGTGGGCCGTGAGTCCAATCGAACCCTTCCCTTGATGGACGGTTCCATCCGGAGCGGTATCGCTGAATGCGTGGGATACGCGCGCCTCGACCCCCGCGTCGACATTGCAGAATTGAAAATCTTCGCTCTGCGACCCTTCTTTGCACGCCTGGAAATTGAGGCATTTGAATCCGCCGTCGTTCGTATACCTTTTGATACGAATCAGAAACGGCTGATCGCTCTCTTCGCCCGCACCGAGAATGCTGTAGTAGGCGAAATTATCCTCCGGAACGACAAAACCACTGTTCGATTTCTCCGCCTGTGAAATATGGCAAAGAGGATCGCGGAACATTTTGATGTTTCGCAACATCCGGTTTTTCCCCGCGTTGACGTGGCAACCGGTGAACGACTTGTCCCCCACGGCGGGGCCGTTCGTCGCCTGCCCCCGGCTGCTCGCGGATAACTTCCCTTGGGCGCTCGAACTGTCCACGGTATTTAACAGCCCTTCCAGAGCGTTAAACGTGTCCGCGGCGTTGCTCACGCTCGATGCATCCAATGCCCCGGTGGTCGTTGTATCGTCCCCTCCGCAACCTGGAAGAAGCGCGAGTCCCAACCCGAGAGTGAACGTTAGAAAAAAAGCGCGATGCTTCGTCATGAAGTCTCCTTTTGATGTGATTCGGCGGCGGTGAATTTGAAACTCCGTTTATTTTGCGCCATTCGGCCCCCTGGCACAATCCGGAAAGAAAATCGATCTTTCCCCGCCGCAATCGCCCCGAGAATGGAAAAAGAGGTTACGGTCGAATCGACCTCAACGTGGTCCGAATCTTATCCTGCGCGAGTTTTTGGGGGGGCCTTAATTCGGTTTCGGCCTGTTGGCGCAGGCCCTCAAAGAGGACGATTGCAACGGCCGTGGAAAGATTGAGACTCCGTACCGGGCCGAAGCGCACCGGAGAAACGCCTCCCACGAGTCGTGAAGTTTTAGGTCGAGGTGGTTCCAATAGTCGAGACCCGCCCGCCGAACCCATTTGTCATCGATTTCAAAACCGAGAGGTTTCACGAGATGCAGGGGGGTTTTCGCAGCAACGCACGTTCTTCCGATGTTGCCCGTATTCCAGGGAATATCGGGATGCACCAAAACCACGTCCATTCCCGGCCACGTACAGGATTTTAATAAAAGAGAGAATCCCTATATGCTCCCGCCGTGGCGGAAGAAAGACGGCTGACGAAACTGTTCTGGATCGACATGGAAATGACCGGTCTGGACGAGAAGACCTGCAAAATTCTGGAAGTGGCCGTCGTGATCACCGACCTTGACCTCCAAACCCTCGAGGAGTTTCACAGCGTCGTGAAGCAACCCCAGGCCGTCCTGGACGGCATGGACGACTGGTGCAAGAAAACCCACGGCAAGAGCGGCCTGACGGCCGAGGTTTCCAGCGGCCGATCCCTCGCCGATGTGGAGGCCGGTCTGGTGAACCTAGGAAAGAAGCACTTTGGAAAAGAGAACATCGTCCTCTGCGGAAATTCCGTAGGACAGGACCGCCGGTTTATCGACGCCTACATGGCCACTTTCGCGAAGATGCTGCACTATCGACTGATCGATGTTTCATCCTTTAAGGAAATTTTTCGCAGCAAGTACGGCATCAGCATGGACAAGAAGGACATGCACCGCGCCCGCGCCGATATCCTGGAATCGATCGCCGAGCTCAAACACTATCTTTCATTTGTAAAGACGAACGTTTCTTAATCCCGATCCGGGGGAAGCTTGCTCAAAAGCTGGACGGCCGAGGCTTGTAACTTCGGATGGACCCAACTTGGATTCAACTCGATCAACGGCTCCAGGACAAACCGCCGTTCGTGCATTCGGGCGTGCGGAACCTGCAAATCCTCCTTCTCCACGACCTCATTTTCGTAGGCCACTAGATCGAGGTCGATTTCCCTTGGCCCCCCTTTCGGGCCTTCACGCGTCCGCCCCATTTCAGCCTCGATCCGAAGGAGTTCGACCATGACCTCCTGAGGATTAAAATCGGTGTCGATTTCCACGACGGCATTGACGAACTTGGGCTGGTCGGCCATGCCCATGGGCTCACTCTCCCGAAGCGTCGAAATCTTTTTCACGCGGGAGAACGACCGCATTTCGTGGACGGCGCGAAGAACTTGTCCCTCGCGGTCCCCGAGATTACTTCCCAACCCTATATAGACGATCGGCATATCACCGGCTCCGAAACCGGCGCGGTTGTACCGAATCGCCGGCCATTTGTCGAAGAACCGGTAGCGCGGAAGAAACGTCGTCGAAAAAGGAAACGATCCGTATGATGCGACTCAAGGATGAGCGAGTTCCAGGCCATCGTTCTGGGAATCCTTCAAGGATTGACGGAATTCATCCCGGTCTCGAGTTCCGGGCACTTGGCGGTGGCACAGAACCTCTTCGGACTTCAGAGCGTACCGCTCCTGTACGATGTCCTTCTCCATTTCGCGACACTTCTTGCCACCTTGGTCGTACTGAGATCCCAGGTATTGGGCCTCGCAAGGGCACTTTTTCGCCTTCCCAAATTCGCTCGGAATTGGTTCCAAAAAGGGCATCTGGCGATCGGCGACGATCCCGAAGCCTGGACGCTTCTCCTCATCTTCGTCACCACCGTTATTACGGGGAGCGTCGGCGTCGCATTTCACGACACGTTCGAGAAGGCCTTTTCCACGCCGCCGGTGATCGCCGCCGCATTTTCAGCTACCGGATTTCTTCTTTTTGCTTCACGCAATTTCGTTCGCGGGAAAGGGAAATCCGCCGTTCTCGCCACGGTGAAAGATGCTCTATGGATCGGCCTGGCTCAGGCGTTTGCCATTCTGCCCGGCCTCTCGCGTTCGGGAACAACCCTTACGGCCGCTCTCTTCCTAGGATTCGATCGTAAATTCGCCGGAGAATATTCTTTCTTGATTTCATTGCCGGTCATCGCCGGCGCAGCCCTCTTGGAAATCAGAAAAGGCGGGCTGGATAGCCTGAACGTAACGTGGCCGTCCGCCGCAGTCGGTTTTTTGGCCTCTTTTGGCCTGGGCGTCCTCACGCTTCGTCTGCTATTGGGCTGGATACGGTCGGGAAAACTGACTCCTTGCGCTTACTATTGCTGGTTCGCCGCGCTGTTCACGCTCTTTCTCATCTTCCGCGGCTAACCAACCGGTCACCGTCTGAACAAAGCTGGGAGCAGCGCGCACGGACGACCTCCGCGAGAATTTAAAGACCGACCAGACGAGACTGGGGTGCATCGTCAAAGTCGGCAACGCCGTACTCCATCGGGTTCGACCGAAAGCGTCGACCAGGCGAGACAATTCGCAAGGAAGAGACTCATCTCCACTATCCAGGATCGTCCGCACAACGGCCCACGGGACGCCGGCGCTCCGGCAAAGTTCACCCCAAATCGCGCTCTCCATGTCCACAGCTTCAGCGCCGGTCGCGGCGTGTAATGCCGCCTTCTCGGCCGGCGTGGAGACCACTCGTTCCACCGTAACCAATTTCCGCCATTCGACACTCGGTGCAAACGACGCAAGATTCATCCGAAGCCATTCGGTCGGTTCCTCGCGACGATCCGAATGCCGAAGTTCCGTAGGAATCACGGTATCCCCTGCTCGCGCGGTCTTGACCAGGCCTCCGGCAAAGCCAAAACCGACGGCACATTTCAGAGGCGCATATCGACGGATCGCTTCAAGGGCCCCCTCCCTCGCGGCAGCGGCACCGATCCCTGTGGCCACGAGTATCCATTGCGCCCGATCGTTCTCCACCGGGCAGGACAAGTGGCGCCCCTCCTGCTTCCACTGCGGACGTTTTCTCTTTTTATTCCAAGATCTTAATACGAGATCGCCTTCGAGCTTTGTAGCCGTCAAAAGCAGCCGGTTTCCCGTTCCCACGGGGCCCACTATAGTCCGACGTGCACATTCTTTGGAAGCGTTACGTTAGGACACGCAAGCGGTCAATTAGATTTGGGAATATACGACAAATAACAAATATAAAGTGGGTGAAACGGTGATAATTATGGCACATATTTGATTTAATATCCCACTTTTGTCAATTTTTTGGATCTTTGAGTATGATTCTTCAATAGGCCGGGCGATAGATTCCGCGGTTTCGGGCCCACTCCAGCAGTCTTTGATGCAACTGTTTGAAATTATTACGATGATCCATAAATCTGAGATGAGCGAGCTCGTGACAAAGTGTGTGAATTAGACCCGGATACTTCAAGAATCGGCCGTCAGAGAGGTTATACAAGCGAATCCGAATGACCTTATCTTCATCACAACTTCCAAATCGACTACGCACGCGGGAGGATTCCGTAGAAATAGACAAGTATCTTAATTTAAAGCGCTTTGCTATCTTTCGTCCGTCTTTTCGGATCCTGGCTAGGAGTTTCTTCTCGCTCATAGCTCCCCGCAACCTTTCTCTTCAATTCTAGGATAGCCGATTCACCATAAATTGGGGAGTCCTCGGCCAAATTGGCGAAAACACACGCATTTCCACTTAAAAAACGATGATTTATTGAACATCTATACTGTTGGCTTTTTCTCTTTACGTGTCGTTGATCCATGCAAACCTGACCTTTGGCGCCCTAAACCGATGATTCTCGTTCGCACGTCTTATCCGTTTATCCGTTAAGAGCCAGAAGGTTTTTCCTATGATAAGTTACCGGCATGCCGCTGGACGGAAGCCCCAAAAAGTTCGCCCAAGATATCGCCGCCGGACTGATCAGCCTGAATCGAATCATGTTGAAAAGGTACACTCCCCCCGACATCAAACAGATGATTACGGGCCTCATAAACATCCAAAAGGAGCTTCGCACCGAAGCCGTTCCCGCCGGCGATTTCCAGGCCCTCAAAGACAAGGGCATGAAAATGCAGCGGGTCAACAGTGCGATGATGGCGATTCGCGGCTACACCAAAGAAAACAAACTCAATATTGGGGGTTAAGGCCCGTGAAAAAAGAAGGTTTATTTTTTTCCGTGCGTCGCCGGATGGATTTCGAGAAGGCCGTTGCCGGCTCCCGGTAGCGCGCCCTGAACCAAGAGAACGTTTCTATCGGCCAAAACTTGGTAAACCCGCAGATTCTTGATCGTCACGCGGTCGGTGCCGTAGTGACCGCCCATTTTCTTGCCCTTGTGAACGTTGCCGGGCCACGTACGCGTTCCGATGGAACCCCCGTGGCGAAAAAATTCGTGCGTGCCGTGCGTTCGCCGGTTCCCCTTCATTCCCCACTTTTTTACGACACCGGTAAAGCCGCGCCCTTTGGTCGTGCCCGCCACATCGATCATCTGTCCCACCGCGAAGAGATCCTGGAGCTGAATCTCCTTCCCCTCTTCGAACTTCCCCAACTCCTCGGAAGCGATCCGAAATTCGCGAATGTACCTGCGGGGAGTGGATTTGAGCTTATCGAAAGTCGTCTTGAGCGCCTTGGGGGTTTTCTTCGGCTTTCGGCTTCCAAACGCCAGCTTTAATGCCGCGTAACCGTCCTTTTCGACAGTCTTTTTCTGCATGATGAGACAGGGACCCACTTCGACGGCCGTCACGGCCAGGCGTTGCCCCTCCTCGCTGTTAATCTGTGTCATGCCGATCTTGCGGCCCAATAATCCAAGCGACATACGGTTCTCCGAAAAGGGGGCGGAATATAGCGATTTTCCGCAAAAACACAAGCGGCGTCTCGAGTACCCTCAATGGCTACACGCGCAGGACTTTTTTCGTCCGGCAAGGCCGCAGGCAGCGAGAAGCCTGAAGTGGTCCACGCGAAGGTATTTTTTCGGTTGGCAAGGCGCGACGACGAGAAAACCGGAGCAACCGGGAGTAAGGGTTGTGAGGATTTTCGAGGAGGAGCAACGCCGCCAGCCGGAAAAAGACCGCGCGTGGTGGTCCATCTGGAATGAACTCCGAACGTGGTTTCAGGATAACACGATGAAGATCTGACGCCGCAAAGTTTGCACCCGCCGCCGACCGGAGCCCGCGTTTTTTATGCATTATCGGTTGGCCTCCTGCGAGTCCGATCCCCTTTGCGTGCACAAATTGTGGACCAAGAAGCCTTTTTTAATTCAGGCGATTGCGTACGTTAGGCGTAACGCCATGCTGTTCCACGCGGCGATCGACGACACATTCGTATACAACGCCGTTCATTCAACAAGAAACGCTGGCGGCAATTTTGTCGAAACAGCTCTCGGAACTTTTGTTTACATGTGAGCAAAACTTTGGTTTCCGGTGTGCCGTAGACTCGGACACGCGATTATTTAACCGCTTGATATGACTAGGAGGCGAGACTCAGAGCTGGCTAGCCTGGATATTGCTTAGTAATCGAACGTGGGGGAGAAGCGAAATAACGTTCGTGCTTTTTTGAGCTTGTTTTTAGCCTGCTTGATGGCGTTTCCGTTTTCTCTTCTTCCAGTCCTCGAAGCGCGAGCGGAGGATGAATTCGACGCGGGCGGAAATTTGACTGGAGACGCCAGGAATGTCAGCCCGTCACCCAAGCCCGCGAAGGGAAAATCGCAAGGGGGATCTTTTTCGAATTTATTCGCGGGTGCCGCGACCTATTCCATTCCCATCGGAGTGCTTCCCGGAATCCAGGGGATGTCTCCCAGTTTAGGCCTCACCTATTCTTCCGATGGGCCGATCAAATCGTGGGTGGGGCAACGGTGGTCGTTCGGGGTACCCGCAATGGATCGCAGAGGAGTCGACAAAACCGTCACGAAATTCGATTCCACCGATCTGTTCCTTTTGGGAGGAACGGAACTGAAGAGAACGACCGACGCGAATCATTATAGCTACGCAAATCCCGATCAATTTACGACCGCCGACGAAGGGTTTTCCAAGATCATCAAGAATGAGACTAACAACCGATGGACGGTCACCAGCGCGAATGGAACGAAGTCGGAGTTTTCGACACCGATTTTGAGGGTGGATTCGGACCCGGCCAAAACGCCGTTTCAGAATACAAGAGTTTGGGCGCTGACCCGAGTCACGAATGTAGCCGGCTACTTTATGGAGTTCTTCTACGACATCGATACGGATGGAGGGGATTTTTATCTTCAGCGGATTGAATACACCAAAGGTCCGGCCGGATTCGATACGGGTAGGCTGATCGAGTTCGAGCTGGACTCGCGGGGAACCGACAGCACGTCGGTTTCCTACGCTTCGGGATCCAAAGTGGTGATCGATCAGCGGTTAAAAACGATCCGTGTGTGGGCCGATCGTGCGAAAACCCAATTGTTCGCGTCGTACGATCTTATTTACAACAACAATGTCCCCGATGCGTCCAATTGGATATCGTCGGAATCGTTGCTCACCCGCGTGGAAGGTTACGGCCCCACGGGAGCCCTCGCTTCGCGGTGGGTGCTGGAATACAACGCGCGAACGCCGGGCTGGACCAAGGTCGACGCGAGCCTGCCGTATGTCTTTGCCGATGTACAACAGCTTTGCGCGGATGGAACGCCTCTCGGCCTCAACCAAGGAGTTCGGTTTGTTCAAGTCAACAAGGACGGGCTTCCCGATTTGGTTCAGGCCAGATCGATTATGGCCGATCCATCTCCTCCTCCTCAGCGGTCTCTAAAGATCAATACGGGGAGTGACGGAAGCGGTCCGACGACGTGGGGAAGTCTACTGGCCGGCCCGGCTGAAGATTTCGTTACGCAGAATTGCATCAGTATGGAATCGAGAGGGGTCAAAGATCTGGGCTATACGGCCGTGGATCTGGACGGGGACGGGGACCAAGATTTATACCAAGGCTTCACCACGCGCGAAGTGTGGATCAACAACAACGGGACGTGGGAACGGAGAACGGACTGGGAGATCAATCTTCCCACCTGGGCGTACCTCGTTGGAGGTTCCCCTCAAAGGTCGATGGACGTTTCATTCGGCAATCTCAATGGAGACCGGTGCCCCGACCTGATCCGAGGGTTTTATTGGGATACAAGTGTGTACCCCGCAATTTTGCGACCGCCCCGATACGCGATCAATCCGTGTGAGTCTGGCAGAGCGTGGACGTCTGGAGAGCTGCCCCTGGTTTATAATGGCTACAGCCTTAGCAATTTTCGAACGGCGGATTTAAATGGCGACGGTCTCACCGACCTCATCTATTTGAGAAGCGTAGACAATAGCCGTAATCCAGGTCCCCCTTTTGTATGGCTCAACCGGGGAAACAATAACTTTGAATACGATTTGAGCCTTTCCACTTTGCTGACGTCGGCGGCAACGTCAGCTCGATTCCTGGATGTGAACGCGGACGGCTTTGACGATTTTGTTTCGGGAAGCAGCCTCTTCATCAATCGGCAAGGGTCTTCGTTTCAAAGCGTCTCTTCTGCAGGGCTAGACGATACTGTCGTTATAGCGGACGTAAAGGGAACCGGCCTTTTGGCTTATGCCCGGTCGAAGAAGATGGCGGACGGCTCGATGGATCCGTTGAACGGGATTTACGTCGCTAACGGAAGCTATCCCGGACTTCTGTCAAAAGTAAAACCGCCCACAGGAGGATCGATCGCGTTTTCCTACACGCCGTCGACGCAGATGAAGAAATCGGACAACGTCACGTCGGCCAATCCGGATCTTCCGATGGTCAAACAGCTATTGACTTCGGTAAGCCTGGATGACGGCTACGGGGTCTCCTACACGACGAAATACCAATACGACGGGGGATATTTCGACGGCGCCGATCGAGAGTTTCGCGGGTTTCGAAAAGTAACGGTGGAAGCGCCCAAACGGCCAACCGATTCGCAAGGGATCAAAAGCGTTACGTACTATCACCAAAAGCCACCGCTGGTGGGGACGGTGGATTACAGCGAGACGTACGGCTCCGATGGAAATCTGTATGCGCGGAGCCACGCGATCTACACGACGAATCTTTCCGTTTCGGATTTACCCGATCCGGTGGATCCCGTGGATTCGGTTCCTGATTGTTCGATGGATCCGCTACCGACGAATCTCGATTGCAGTATTCCCTATTTCAATCCTGTGCGAAGGAGCGAGAGCACGATTTTCGCGGGCACCGCCCGCGATGACAGCAGTCAACCGAGCTTCACGGCACGAGGAGATCAAGAATATGTTTTGTTGCCCGATGGTCATGGTCTGATCGACCAAGTGATCTCCCGCCCCAAGGGAGAGCCGGGATTTACGCCGTTATCGCGACTGACTGTCTCCAAAACCGAACTCAAATCGAACCAAACGGATTGGTTGTTGCATCTTCCGAAGCGTACCCTGCTTTTCGCCGCTGACGATGAAACGGTCGCGCTTGTGGAAAGCCGAGTCATTTATGATGGCAACGGAGACGGTCTGTTCAACGGCGAGGGATGGAATGACGACCTTCCTTTGCTGCCCAACGTTCCCTTGCCGGTGCGATCCGAGGCCGTTGGCAATTTCAACGGGTACAACAACTCCAATGCGCCGATGATTTCCGAGACCGCTTACGATACGGTTTACAAGACACCGAATTCCAGCAAAGACACGTTCGGACATACGACCCGAATCGAGTACGACGCAAATCATATGTATCCGATCCGGGTCACCAATGCGCTCGGGCATCAGGCGAGTGTGACGTACGACGACTTCGGCCGCGTGGAGACTTCAACTGATCCGAATGGGATTGTGAGCCAGGTTTATTATGATGGACTGCATCGTCCGTGGCGGAGCACGGTCTCGGTCAACGACGTGATTCAGGGCGAATCGAAAACCGAATACCACGGATTTTGCGACGAGGTCTGTATCACCGCCGCGGATACGGACACCGTCACTGATCCTAAGGGGATCAACAATCCTCAAGTGGCGCAACGTGTTCGTAGCAAATCAAGTCAATACCCACGGCAATCGGAGGTCAACTGGCCCTGGAGCGAGAGCTACGTCGATGCTCTGGGACGAGCGTGGAAAAGCCGAGCGAAGTCCAACAACCTGGGAGACATCGTCACGGCCACGGTGGAGTTCGAATTAGGAACCGGCCGACCCTATCGCGCTTCACCGGCGCACCGAGAAGGCGGAGCGGTCCCGGCTGATAATCTTTGGTCGGAGACCGTCTACGATGCGATCGGGCGAGCGGTTGCGGCCAAATTCCCCTCCAGCACGGGTCAGGTGCTCCAGAGCAGCGTTTCGTACTTCTTGGATACGACCTTGCATGCGCTCAAAACGGTCTCCATAGACCCGATGCACACAAGCGGGTCGCTTCATACTAAAGAGAGCTTTACGAACCTCTTGGGTCAGCTCATTCAAGTGACCGAGTACGTTCCGGAAGTGTCACCCGTAGCGCATTCAATGCAATACGACTATGACGTTCTGGGAAACCTCATCCAGGTCCGAGACGATCAAGGCCCGGAGATCTTAGCGACGTTCAATGCCTTCGGCCAGAAGGTCGAGACCCTCGATCCGGACATGGGGACATGGACCTATGAATACGACGCGGAGGGAAAACTCACCGGCCAATGGGATGCCATGGGGAACGGCGTTACGCTCGTCTATGATGCCCTCCATCGCGTTATTGAAAAGGATTACAACTCGCCGAACCAAGTTCAGAGCATCAGTTCTTACACGTATGACCGCAATCCCCTAAATAGCCACCGGAATATCGGTGCCCTGATGATCGAACAAAATGAAAATGCGAGAAGCGAATATACCTACGATGCCCTGGGTCGACCGACATTGACCGAAAAGTGGATCGGACAGGACAAGGTCGAGACCGGGCTGATTTACTACGATGACAGGCCGAAGACGCAGGTCGTTTACGATGCGGGAAGCGCTTCGCCTGAAATCATCACGTATCTATCCGAGGAGAGGACCGGACGATTTCAAGAGATGTCGAGCGACCAGCCCGGCGTGAACATCTTTGCCGAGAACCCGGTTTATGATGTCTTGGGAAAACTGAAGAGCGTTGATTACGGCGACGGGCTGACGGGACATTTTTCTTACATGGACGGGACCGAAGGTCATGAAGACGGCAACCAGAGCTTGAGCCGAATGTGGCTGTTACCCACCGGCGCGGCCGATCTGTATGCCAAGTCAAACCTCCTTGATTTCCATTATGTCTATGACAACAACGGAAACATCTCGAATTTACTGGATGACGCCGGGGGATTCGACAAACGGTACACGAACGATGCTCTCGGAAGATTGACAAGAGCGGAAATCGTTCAGACGACCAACGGTCTTTCCGAAGTTCGCAACTACGGCTACGACAGGATGGGGCGAATGACCTCCATGGACGGCCGGTACCAGCCGTTTGGAAAAGAATATGCACCTCCGGCTCCGGTTATCACGACGCCCACCCCAACCCCGACCTCTACGGTTACACCCACACCTACGCCCACGCCTACGCCCACGGCAACCCCAGCTCCACCCAGCGGAGGGAAGAAGAAACAGGCATCGATTCCTTCCCGATCCTTATACAATCTGGCTTCACTTCTCCTGGACGCTCTCCTCCCCTCAGCCGAGGCCGCTCGGACGCTTAGCGGAGATACAAGTCCACCCGAAAAACCCACACTTTCTGTGGTCCAGGGAGAGGTCGGGAAGGTGAAACTCACCTTTTCCTCGACCGATAACGTCGGCGTTAGTAAATTTTGGATTTACAAAAGTACCTCGCCCTTCCCGATTCAGGTCACGATTTCTCCTCCAGCCACTTCGGTGACCGCAAGCTATGTGGATCCAGCTGTCTCCCCCGGAGCCACGTACAGTTATTATGTCGTGGCGCGCGATGACGCCCTCAACAGTTCTCTGAAATCGGATACGATTTCGATCACGACCCTTAAACCGATAACCATGAGTTACGTCGGCCCGGGCCCGGTGCACGCTCCGAAGAACGACGGCTTTTACCGCTATGAGTACGATCTCAATGGAAACCTGACGCACGTGTACGATACACGCACGGCTCCCGAAACCTTAGTCGAGCACCTCGAATACACGGTGTTCAACAAACTGGCTGGCACCACCGATGCTTTCGGAAACAAGGTCGAGTATCGCTACGACGCCAATCTCGAACGGGTCGCGAAGATCACGAAAGATTCGTACGGCAACGTCGTCGATACGGAAAAATACTTTGGAAACATCGAAATGAAGAACGGCGTGAAGGCAAAGCGCTACTACTTCCTCGGAAGTCAGCGACTGGCGGAACGCAACATGGATACAGGTCTGCTCACGTTTCTCCATCAAGACCACCTGGGATCGACCGCGTTGGTCACGGACGAAAACGGAAGCATCCTTCCGGGCGGGAAAAAGGACTATTACGAGTTCGGCGCCCAGATACCGGCATCCTCGGGAGGATCCAACAACGATTATCTCTATAACGACATGAAGTTGGACAAAGCCACCAACCTCTCGGCCACCGATTTATACGACTACCACGCCCGAAGCTACGCCGCGAAAAGGTTTACGTTCGCGCAGCCCGATACGATCATCCCCGATCCGACCGATCCGCAAAGTTACAACCGATATGCGTACGTCAATAACAATCCGATCAACATGGTGGACCCGACCGGACACTGGGGTGGTTATGTTTCCGCTTGTTACTACACGTGCGGGGGAGGCGGCGGCGGAGGCGGATGGAGTGGGAACTACGATTGGAGGAGCGATCCCTCCTATCGTGGTGGAGGCCTTTCCCTAAGCGGCGGTAACAACGGAAACTCGGCCATAGAAGCTGCATACCAAGGAATGATGGCCGAAAATCGTGCGCAGATATCACAGCATGCACAAAACCTTGCCCGCGCGAATTCGATCATCAGTTCTGATCCGATTTTTGGCGGCAGTCGATTTGGAGGTTTCGGAGGCGGTGGCTTCGGCGGAAGCGGCGCGGGGGATGTTGATCCGAGGGAAAGCGATTTTAGTTATCCGGGGAATCCGCCGGGAATGGATCCATCTTTCGTGGTTTTCCCTTTCTTTGATCAGGCTGTTCAGAACCTGTCGGAGGCTGCCGGCCTAACGGCGGGATTGTTAACGGGGAACGATGGAATCGCAATGGCGGTGACATTCGGCCTGGGCCTCGCGGCGCCGGGACCGAAAATTCCGAAAATACCACATGATCAGGCGTTCCGCATTGTACAGGAGATTTTTGAGAACAACACGGCACTTCAGGTGCTTAATAAAATACTTACGAAGCATCTGGACAAATTCAACGAGGCCGACGCGATGAACAAGATACAAGACCTGAGTGCAACTTCGCTACGGAATGGCGGTCCGCGCATAGATATTGTTCCCGATCATATAGATGTGCCCGGACTAGACCATCTAGGCCCAGAACGTTCGGTAAACAGAAACTATGGAAGTTTTGACGAAGCAAATAACGTCATATACTTGCGTGGAGGTGTCTCACCGGGTCGCCTGTTCCGCGAGGCGGCACACGAGTTAGGAGCAGCTGTTCTGGCTCGGGAGTTTGGTGGAAAGGCTTTTATTCCCCGAGCATTCACCGGGGTTCACGATATGTTCGGTCAACATATGACCCATATGCTGGACGCCCTAGCGAACCCCTGAAATCCGCGGACACCATATACCCATTCTGGCAACAAGTAACATTTGTGAGGGTCAGTTTGCTGAACTCACGCGGCTCGGGAAGCCTTGGGGCGCCCCATTTCTTTGGCCAACCCTATGATTTGATCCACATGATCTTCGAATCGACTTTTCCAAACCAGCGCCAACGCATCACTGTCGATGAAAACACTCGACCATTCCTTCTTGGAATTGAGGGACGCACGACATAACCCGAATTTATACGTTCATGAGCCGGTCTTTAAATTACTCAATGGCTCAGAATCAGCCCTGTCTAAAACCGGTGCGAAGGGACGGTCCATCCGATTTTCTCGACTCGTTTTACGGGATCCTGTTTCGCCTTCTTCCCTTCATAAACAAGAAATCCAGCAACATTCAATTTCCGACAGTAGTACCTTAATCCCGCCGGCCAAGGTTGAAAGGAGCTTTTCGCTTCGATCAGGGCCATGGGTTTTAGATCTCTGCATACCACAAAATCCACTTCCCGCCGGTCTTGGTCTCGAAGATAGTAAAGTTCCCACCGGCCGTACCCTTGCTCCGACCGAAGGTCTTTTTCTATCGCGCGCACGCGGGAGCTGAGGTGGACCTTGTAATCGAAAAGAGCGGGCGACTCATTCCGGTTGAGGTCAAAATGGGAATCTCTCCGAGGAGCACTTCTTCCCTTGAACAATTCATGAAGGATTTTGCGGTCAAAAAGGGAAACATCGTTAATAAGGGAGGGGAAGACCGCACTGAACTGAAAAAAGGAATTTGGATGTTGAGTCTCGGAAGTTTTCTGAAAGGACTTGGGATTTCAAAGTTCTGATTGGAGTGCCAGAGACGCACGCCTGCATCCGAACTCCAACTGAACAACAAGATCCGAACCCCTCGGACCGAAGGCCTGCAGGTGCAACGGCGTGAAACGCGGGAAGTGTTCATGTCTGCTCATCGGTCACGAATCAGAAAAAATAGAGGATCGAGGAATCCAGCGAAAGCCAATCCCATGGTAATGGCAATTGGGAGGAGAATGACAAGGAGCATAAACCTCAGGCACGTTCTTTGTGGGGAGCGTCATGGCCGCTCTTACCTGAGAATCGGCGAACCATGAGGTCCGTTAGGTGCGAAGAACGAGCGGACGCCGCTTCTGAGCCTCAATACGTGAAAGGTTCATGCTAATATCATCGTTTGGATGAATGAAATAAGGAACTCGATTTGCCGGCGTTTTTTTGTGGGCTTCCTCTGCGGCACAGCCCTGGCCAGTGGGGGCTGCGCGACCACCGCATCCACCAGGTCCGAAAACGTGAAGACGTCGGGCCTCTACGCCGACCTCAGCGTGACCCACCGACCGGACGACAGCGTGACCGTGTCCGCGTCGCTTCACGTCGGCGGACGTTACGGAACAAGCGTCACGTTGTCGGGGGTCGATCATTGGGAGGTGAACGGAGAGGCGTTCCCGGCGTCGGACCCTGGGTCGACACTGATAGCGCCCGCGGCCGATAGCACTTACAACCTGACGTTCGTGCGGAGCGATGAGCAGGTGACGACGACCATCGTGGCCCCGGCGAATCCAACAATCCTTAGCCTGACGCCAGATAAAATCCGCGTAACCGACAGGCTGACGATTACTTGGGATGCCACCGCCCGGCACCCAACTGCAAATTAATGTGACGGGCGACTGCCTCACGACGCAGCAGGCATACAACACTGCCGACGACGGGACGTTGACCACGGACATGTTCAGCGCCACCCCCGACCCGAGGACCACCTGTCCGATCGACATCGCAATCGTTCGCACCACGACGTTCAGAGTCAACTCTTCCTTCGAGGGAGGCCTTGCTTCAGGACTTCGCAGCGCGATCGGGTCCGTCGAGTATATCGGTAACAATTGAACATGCGCAGGGCGAACGAATCAAGGATCTCGAACTCCCGACGCTTTTTTGTGGTCTTTATCTGCGGCACAGCCCTGGCGAGTGGGGGTTGCGCACCTCGCACCGATTCCGAGAATGTGGAGACGTCAGGCCTCTACGCCATCCTCCGCGTTACCCACCAGCTGGACAACGCCGTGAGTCTCGCTGCCTCGCTTCGCGTCGGCGGACCCACTGGGACGAAAGTCTCGTTGAGCGGGGCCGATCATTGGGAGGTTAACGGAGAGACGTTCCCTCCCCAATTATCACACATAGCACCCACGGCCGATAACACCTACAATCTGACATTTGTCCGTAGCGACGAGCAGGTGACAACGACCGTCATCGTCCCGGCCAGTCCGACGATTCTTGGCTTGACACCGGACAAAGTCCGCTACAACGACCGGATGACGATCGCCTGGGATGCCACCGCGCCGGGCGACCAATTAATTATTAGTGTCACGGGCGAGTGCATCAAGACGCAGTCTTTCCTCCCTCGCGACAGCGACGGGACGGTGACCACAGAGCCTATCGTCAACAGCGATGCCGCCCAGGCGTCCGCCACGTGTCCGATCGACGTCCAAATCGCGCGCATCACGGGGTTCAAAGTCAACTCTTCCTTTGAAGGAGGCGATGCCCAGGCACGCCGCGAGGCGGCCGCGGCCGCGGAATACATCGGGGCCAATTAAGAGAGTGCCAACAATTTAATAACAATGAATTAATCGTGGCGGAAGTTCTTCGGAGCGCGGAAGCGATGAAAGTGGCGGTCGCTCATCTTCAGCCTTTTGATCGGCCGCGGGTGGCTGCCAAGTGGCCTTCGGATCAATATCTTTCCCGCTGGGGTTTTTCGAGTAGTCAGGAGATAGGTATGCTTGCGTAATGAAAAAGAAATCCAAATTTGACGAGTTCTCGCGACGGCAACTCGTTGAGAGCGTTCGGCGCAAACTTTGCGGCGTCAGAAAACAAAAGGCCGCCGACGAGCTTGCCAACATCCAAGGCACGCTCGATCGGCTCCTCGGTGCCCGCTTAAACGGCGTTGTCGATACCTCGGAGTACTTGGCTAAGAAGGAGTCCTTCCTGAATCGCAAGCTCGAAATGGAGGGCAAATTAACGCAACTTAACCGGTCAACCATTTCGTGGCTTGAACCGGTCAAGGAGTTTCTCGAAGCGGCCCACCTGGCGGGTCCAATCGCAACGGACGAAAATTTAGAAGCCCAAAAAAATTTCTTTCAAAAAGTTGAATCGAACCCCGCCCTGAAAAGTCGAAAGCTCAGTTATTCCTATCACTTGCCATGGTCGATTTTGGCCGGGCGGGACAAAATTTCTGGATGGTGGGCGATGCAGGGATTGAACCTGCGACTTCCACCGTGTGAAGGTGGCACTCTCCCGCTGAGTTAATCGCCCCGGATTCCGAGAAAGTGAATCGGAAAGATTCGCCGTGTACCTCAAAAAGCGCCAAAAGAAAACTCAACGAGCCTTCCTTGGTTCTTTTCGTCGGCTTTACACAATCTAAACAATGCGTCCCCTGGGAAAAACGCACCCATCTGTGTTTCCGCGAGATGGTCCGGGCAGTTTCGACTTGAACGCGAGAATAATTTTTCCGGCAGTCCGGCGCCCGGAAAATGGACAGGCGTGGCGTCGACGCTCGCTTGAAGCAAGCGCCGTATGTGTTTCAGTCGCAGCCACACCTTTTTCAGACGAATTGAAAAAAACTCATCCGATTTTTTCTGAAAGTCTCGTGCGAGATTTTCGAGACGCATACAGAGTCGTTGACCCTTTGAGTTCGAGCCGATAGAACGCTGGACACTCAGGGACGGGGGAGCCGTCCGTGTGACACCGTTGAATCGGTGAAAAAGATCAGACGGGTTAGCGCGCTCGGTAGAGTGAAATGCTGATGCGCGGTCGACGGAAAACTTCGAAGTCGATTCGCTCGATCAAACGTCCTCCCTTTTGGAGGTCGTGGCGGCGGAAAACGGCAAGGAAGGAGCCTGGATGAAGATTCGGGCAGAGGCCGCGGAGAGAAGACCCGAGAGATGAGAAACCCAGGGGAGCTCGAGCGGACGGGCGAAGAGTAACAGCTGCGTTCGTCATGCGACTCACCGGCGGGAAGAAACCTTTGAAGCCGAACGATTAAACGGGCGACTCGACGGCCCGTTTCTTGGAAACGGCAAGAAAGGAAGAAGCATTCGAAAGAATGCTCGATCGCCGCGTGGGTGAAAAACTCCGAAGGGTGAATCCCAAGGGCGTTGGGGACTGAAATAATTCCCCCCGGCGATTCCAAGAATTTTCGTCGCAGCATAAGAAAGCAGCGGCGGGAAACTCCGACCGAATGTCGGAGCCCTCTGGATGGAATGAGGGAAGCAGGCTTGGACCGCCAGGAAGCGCCGAAGGGAGACAAACCCCACACGAGGTTCCTCCTGAACAAGGAGGTAATGAGGCCGGAAAATACTCTGAAGTGGAAACGAACGTCATGGGCGTTGAACTCTTGCAATTTGACGGAGCGGTGCCCGCTTCGAAGGCCCCAGGGTCCGTCGAAAGGACGAAGGGGAGGAGCCGAATGCATGAGGCTCTAGAAGTCAGCGTCGGGAATGCGCCGAAGACGACGTTAACCACAAGAGAGGATTTAGGGGCCGCGGCGACGAGGCTCACCTCATCCGGACCTCTGAAAACCCGCAAGGGGACAGCGTGCGGACGCCATCCCTCCCCCGCTCTGAGCCTAACCGGCTGTTGAAAAGGACTCGCACGCCTTGTTGTCCATCGTCCCTCTCATCCGCGGATGCGGGTGGGCGAAAAGAACACACGGGACGCTTATTCCCGCCGGTTCCGCCGCCTCCAATTCAAGGTCGGCGTCGCCGAACGAAACGATCACTTGTGTTTTTTGGCTGCGTCGATTTTCCGGCGGATTCGCGCCTTGAGTTTCCGCTGGCGCTTTCGTTGCCTTGTCTTCGGACTTCGACGATTGTCTTTCTTTCCCATGGTTCTCCTCTTTACAAATCTACAACCGCTTCGTCTCCGCTGCGGTAATTAAATAACGACATCACCCAGCGATCGGGATTCCCGCCTACAATGGTGAGGGAGGCGTTTGAAATCCGAAACCGCCGGAACTCTTCAATCGGCTGCCGGAGAAGGTGGCTGATCATCGTCCTCAGGGGATCCGCATGCGAAACCAGAGCGAATCGGCCGTTTGGATTCTTGTGGACAATCTCTTCTATGAACCGGGCGGTACGTTCCAAAACCTTCGGAATCGCCTCAAAACCGTCATGTTGAACGCTGGCCGGGGCTTTCCGATAAACTTGATACAATTCGTCCGTCTCCAGCTCCTCCCACGACATCCCTTCCCAGCGGGGAAAATCGACTTCGCACAACGCCTCCGCGATTTCGACTTTCATCGCGCGAGCCTCTGCAACCACATCCGCCGTTTGGCGCGCTCGAAGCTGTGGACTCGAATAGACCGCATCCAGCGGAAGGCGCTTCATGACTTCCGCCAAAGCCTGAACCTGTGAGGCGCCGCGATCGTTAAGCGGGACGTCAGACCTCCCCATCACGCGGCGGGTTGCGTTCCACTCCGTCTCGCCGTGTCGAATAAGGTACAGCCGCGCCAACGCTAAAAGTGGTATTGCGCCGAGATGAATTGCCAGGCGAAGTAAAAGTTATCGTCGAAGTTCGGCGTAATATTGAAGAGAATGCTGGTCTCCAACGCGAAATTCGTCGTCAAATAAACGTCCGTCCCGAACCCCATGTTGATGAGGAAACTGGTGTCATCCCCTCTGCGATCCACATCGATATAGCTGAGCCCCGCTCCCGCCTGAACGAAAGGCTTTACGCGCTTGGCAAATCCGGGGGCGGGTAGATCAAAGACACCCCGTACATTCAGGGAGGGAGAGAGCAAGAATATGTTGTCGTCCACGCCGAACTGAAGCAGCGGCCCCACGGCGATGTTCTGATGCACGAAGTAATGTCCTTCGACTCCCATCAAAAAAAGATCCGGAGAGAGCGTAAATCCCAAGCCGCCGCCCATGGACAACGTCTGGGCCCGTGACCGGTCGGAAAACTGGAAGTCCTGGGCCAATGCCGAGGAAGCCGCCATACTCACCGCACAAATAAGAACTACGCTGAATTTCTTGTTCATTGTTTCGCCTCCCTAAGAAATGAGGGTCAGAACCCTCGCACAGGAGGCCGAGTTTGGCAAGCGCTGCGGATTCTAGTGATACGTAATCGAAATGCTCGCACCGGCATCGGGAACTGAATCAAAGCAAACTTGGTTCCCCGTAGGAACGTACGAGAATCCGCTCGAATCCACTGCAGCACCATTCACCGTCGCCGCAATAGACGCCGTATCGGTGGGCACTTTGGAAAGAGCGAAGCAACTCTCGAGCCCGGACACCTGAAGACCTAACTTGTCCATCGTGCTGGCCCAATTACCGCAGACGTCCGTCACGCTACCCCCCAACAAGTTGGCGATCGCAATGTATCTCTGGCCGATCTCCTCCGTCGATCCGAGATAGGTGCAAAGAGCCTGGTCCGCGGGATCCGTGCTAATCACCGTTGAAACGATGGCGTGTGCGCGAACTTTCTTACCACCCGACTTAAGTCCTTGAAGGAAAGCGATATGATTCGCGACAAAGGGAAAGTATGCATACCGATTGTTGAAAAGGCGTCCCCCATCTTCCAGGTCCTGCGCCATTTCCTGACGGAGCGCCGTGATATCGTCGGCCGTCACGCCGGCTTTGTTGTCCCAGCTGTTTGAGCCCGGGGGGTTTCCGTCCTCTTGATCCTCCTCATCGCTGACAAAGAGAACTTGAAGGTCCGCATCTGATCTCAAAAAACCGGGGTTGAGTGGGGCCGGCGTTGCACTGGAGTTCCACGGCCCCCTGGGATATGAGGCATCGAGCGCGCGGCGTACCGATTCCACCCCGTTTTCCCTTCCGGAACCATTGTCCCCCACAACAGCACAGGCCCCGAAATCGGCTGCGTTGCTCGATGTAATGACCGAGCCGCCATTCTCACCGCATCGGGGTTTGAGCATGCTGTCGGTGCCCGAATCGCTCGTAATGATCATCAATTTAAAATCGACGTTGGACGCCACAAGCCGATTTGTAAAGGTGCTGGCGTTGGCTTTTAGAGCGTCTTGATTGTTACTCATGCTGCCGGAACTATCGACCATCCAGACGATGTCGACTTTTGACGAAACCGAAGCTTGCGTGAACGCATCGGTTACGGTCTCACCGTCTGTACAATTGCCGGGCGCAGTACAGTTCGGGTTTGGGACGAACGGGTTCCCCGGCGTGGTCGGAGGAGGCGGCGGCGGACCGGAACCTTCCAGATCCCAAGCAAAGTTCGAGGAATTCTGGCAGCCGGAGAGCGCAAACATCGCCCCCGCCGACACGGCGATCAAAACAAGAAACATTGAAAGTTCTCGTCGATTCATCGGATTTTCCTCCTCGTATTCGGGTGTGGAGCTGAGGCCACACGACCCCAATGGATAATCTCATGCAAAAGATACACCCCCCTGGTTACCCGTTAAGTTTCTTAAATTACTTGATATTATAAATTTTGATTGATTACTGGTTTGAAAAGTTACGAAACTTTTGCATGATTCTATGTAACTTTTGCGTAAAGAAAGTTCCGGAAAATGCGCTACTTTTTCCATCTGGATCCCGATTCCCGCATTTCCTTTTTCCAGATCGGAACGCTCCTCTTGATCTCGTCGATGACGAATTCACCCGCCAAAAAAACTTCCTTGCGATGCGGGGAGGCCGCAAGCACGATCACGCTGGTTTCGCCCACCGCCAGTATTCCGATCCGATGGGCCGCCGCAAGACGAACGTCCGGCCACTGTTCGATTGCCGAGTGGAAGATCTTTTCGATCTCCTTTCTCGCCATCGAATCGTATGCTTCGTATGTAATTGACGTGACTTTTTCGCCGTCGTCGCGATCGCGAACAATCCCTTCAAACGTCACGACCGCACCGCAATTCGGCGCCCAAACAACATCACGCAACGGGGTTACGTCGAGCTTTTGATTCGTGATGTCAATATACGGTTTCATCATCCACCTGATACCGGCGGGAGCAGCGCCAGCTCGTCTCCATCCGAGAGCACATAGTTCTTTTCAACGTAGGATTGGTTTGCAGCGTAGAGAATCGATGATTTCAGAGGGAGAATTTGAGGATATTTATCTCCGAGCCGGTCGAAGACTTGTGCTGCCGTGGTCCTTCCTTCGAGATCCCAATGGAACTCAGATGTCCCTATGAGATCCTTTAGAGAAGCAAAAACTCGGATACGAATGTTCATAAAGAAAGCGGAGCCCGAAGGCTCCGCCTCTTTTAGACTCAAACTCTTAAAAGAATCAAACGGTGAACGAACTGCCGCAGCCGCACGTGCCTTTGGCGTTCGGATTGTTCACGACGAAGCCGGAGCCGCGAAAATCCTCGACGTAGTCGACGGTAGCCGCCGCAAGATAGGGCGCGCTGTGCGGGTCGACCAAGACTTTGATCTCCCCTTTTTCGAGCACGGTATCGCCGTCCTGCTGGTCGTCAAACGCAAATCCGTATTGGAAGCCCGAGCAACCCCCGCCCTGAACGTAAATGCGCAGGCCTTTACCGTTCGAACTCTTGTCGGCCGCAGCGAAAGTTTTCACTTTCTCGATGGCCTTCTCAGTGATCGTGAGTTCTAACATTTCTTCATCTCTCCTTAAGTGTTCGAAATGACGCTCTTATCTTAGTTCCTTGGGGAGAGCGTTTCAACCGCCCTAACCCTTGGAATATTGAGCTTTTATCTGTTGTCGTAGCGTTTGCCAAGCCCTGGGCCCCTCGGTATAACTTTTTGTTCCGAATGAGTTTTCAGCCAAAACCAGCATGGATTAAGGTGCGCCCGCCGGGAGGAGCAGCCTTCAACCGCATTCACGCACTGCTGCGCGATCGAAAACTGCATACCGTTTGCGAAGAGGCCCGCTGTCCCAACATCGCCGAATGTTGGAGCGGAGGCACAGCGACCCTTATGCTCTTGGGGGATGTCTGCACGCGCGGTTGCCGATTCTGCGCCGTAAAGACGGGAAATCCGCGTGGTCTCGTGGATCCGAACGAACCTGCCAAGGCGGCGGAGACCGTCTCATTGATGGGACTGAAGTACGTCGTCCTGACATCGGTCGATCGGGATGACCTTCCCGATCAGGGTGCCGGACAATTCGCCCACACAATCAACGAGATTCACCGTCAATGCCCCGATACGCTGGTGGAAGCCTTGATCCCCGATTTTCGCGGCGATCGCCAAGCTCTGAGTGACGTGATCCGGTCCCGCCCCGAAGTGCTGGCTCATAACGTTGAGACTGTGGATCGACTCACACCGACGGTCCGGGACCACAGAGCCACGTACCGTCAATCGCTAAATGTGTTGATGGAAATGAAACGGCTTCGCTCCGACCAGTGGACGAAAAGTTCGATCATGGTCGGTCTGGGGGAAACCGATGACGAGCTTCACCAAGCGTATGCCGACCTTCGAAGGGCCGGCGTCGATTTCCTGACGATCGGTCAATACCTTCAACCGACGCAGAAACATCTGAACGTGATTGAATTCGTATCGCCGCAACGATTTGAAGAGATGAAGAAAGACGCCCTCGCGCACGGTTTCCGATATGTCGCTTCCGGCCCCCTGGTGCGCAGCTCCTATCGAGCGGGTGAGTTTTACATTCGTTCCATCGTCAAAGACGAAGATGCGAGGGACGTATGGGCCAGCTGACGATTCTTCAGGCCGTTACCGCGGGAATTCGCGACGAGATGCAACGCGACGACCGTGTCGTTCTCTTCGGCGAGGATGTCGGCCTCAACGGAGGAGTCTTTCGGGCGACGGATGGTCTTCAAAAGGAATTCGGAGAGTCGCGCGTCTTCGACACTCCGCTTTGCGAAAACGGAATTCTCGGCGTGGCCTGCGGCATGGCGCTTTACGGCCTCCGTCCGATCGCGGAGATTCAGTTCCTCGATTTCATCTATACGGGCTTCGACATGATCGTTTCGGAGATCGCCAAGATGCGATACCGGTCAGGCGGCCAGTTTTCGGTACCGATGGTAATTCGAACGCCCTACGGCGGGGGAATTCGGGGCGGGCTTTACCATTCTCAATCCACGGAAGCGTATTTCATTCATACTCCCGGCTTGAAAGTCGTGATCCCCTCGACACCGTACGATACGAAAGGTCTTTTGATTTCAGCGATCCGGGATGAAGACCCGGTGATCTTTATGGAACCCAAACGGTTGTACCGATCCGCGAAAGGGGATGTCCCCGAAGGCGATTACACCGTTCCGATCGGCAAGGCCCGCGTCGTTTGCGAAGGGGGTGACGTGACCGTCCTAACGTATGGAGCGATGGTGCCTGTGGCCGAGGCCGCAGCCACCGAAGCCCTGGAAAAAAGTATTTCCGCCGAAGTGATCGATCTCCGGACATTGTTACCCCTCGATCTGGAAACGGTACTGGAATCCGTTTCAAAGACCGGACGCGTCGTCATTGTTCATGAAGCTGCGAAAACCGGCGGGTTCGGCGCCGAACTTTCCGCGCTGATTGCGGAGAGGGCGATCGAGGTTTTGGAGGGACCGATCGTGCGCGTGACCGGCTACGACACGCCCTTCCCTTATACGTTGGAACATGATTATCTGCCCGACCCCGCGCGCGTTCTGGCGGGGATTGAAAAGGTGTTTCGTTTCTAAAAGGAGGGAAGGATGGCCTACGAATTCAAATTGCCCGATATCGGCGAAGGCGTCACGGAAGGCGAAATCGTCAAATGGCTCGTGAAAGAAGGGGACAGCGTCGGCGAAGATCAGCCGATCGTCGAGATTATGACGGACAAAGCGACGGTTGAAATCGCGGCTCCCAAGTCGGGCCGGATCGAACAGTTGATGGCCAAAGAAGGCGCCGTGGTTCCTGTCGGAAGCGTTCTCGTCAAGATTGCCGTGGCCGAGGAGTCCGCGATGAAACCGGCGCGCCCGCCGGCTCCGGCGAAAGGACCGACCGCCGACACGCCACTTTTTTCGGCGTCTCCAGCGCCCTCGCGGACTTCAGCACCCGCGCCGACTCCCACTTCTGCGGCACCATCCATCTCAGCAAGCACCGGGGGACAACGGGTCTTGGCCTCTCCCGCCACACGAAAACTCGCGCGGGAGATGGGCATCGACCTATCCGCCATACCGGCAACGGGGCCGATGGGGAGAGTTGTGAAAACGGATTTACAGAACATCGGTATGGGAGCGATGAGAGCCGGAGCACCGGTGGCGGCGGTGACCGCTGGACGGCCCGATGTGTCTACGAAGGCGATCGAATTCGGCCGCCGCCGGCCGACGCAGCCCCTGACGGGCGAAGAACGGATCCCGCTGCGCGGAATCCGGCGAAAGATCGCCGAGCATATGGCGGTTTCGAAACGGACCGCCGCTCATTTCACGCACGTCGACGAAGTCGACATGACCGAGTTGGTCGATCTGCGCCATGCGTATTTGGAAAACGCCGGGACGCGAAGTGTGAAGCTGACGTACCTCCCTTTCATCATCCGGTCGATTTGCGCGGCGCTGCGGGAGTTTCCCGGCTTGAACGCCAGTTTGGATGAAACCAAGGGAGAGATCGTCGTAAAGCATTACTACAATATCGGCGTAGCGGTGGCGACCAGCACGGACGACCTGGTCGTGCCGGTGATCAAAAATGCCGACAAGAAAACGATTCTTCAGCTGGCGCAGGATCTGCAAATTATTTCGGAGAAGGCGCGAACCGGAAAACTAAGCCCCGAAGATCTCTCGGGCGGCACGTTTACGATCACGAGCATGGGAAACCTGGGCGGCGTCCTCGCAACGCCGATCATCAATTATCCCGAAGTCGGAATCTTGGGATTTCACAAGATCATCGACCGGCCGGTGGTGCGCGACGGCCAGATCGTGGCTCGAAAAATGGCGAATGTTTCTCTCTCGCTCGACCACCGCGTCGTCGACGGCGCGGTCGCGGCGTCGTTTCTCAACATGTTCATCCGCTATCTGGAACAACCGGGACTCCTGATGCTCCAGTGATCGTGTGGTGACGACAATGACCAGATCTGTTCAGCCTCGTGCGGAAATCGTCGCCACACGATCACACGAACGGTGGACGTCCATTTATCAATCGATGAAGCGTCAACGCATGATCGACGAAAAAATGGTCCTACTGCAACGGCAGGGGAGGATCGGCTTTTACGGACCGATCACCGGGCAAGAAGGCGCGGCGATCGGAAGCGTAGCCGCGCTCGAGCCGCGGGACTGGGTCGTCCCGGCTCTCCGCGAAGCAGCCACCGCGCTCTATCGAGGACTCCCCTTGGATACCTACATCGCTCAACTCTTCGGGAATTCGGGGGATTGGATTCAGGGACGCCAGATGCCGTGCCACCACACGTATCGCGACGGGAATTACGTCGCGATGTCGAGCTGCGTTGGAAACCAACTTCCCTGCGCGGTTGGAATCGCCATGGCGGCTCAATATCGAAAAGATCCTGTCGTCGTCCTCGCCTATTTGGGAGATGGTGCGACTTCGGAGGGCGATTTTCACTCCGCAATGAATTTTGCGGGCGTGTACAAATCCCCGGTCGTCTTTTTCTGCCAAAACAATCAATGGGCGATTTCCGTTCCGGCCGCGAAACAGACGGCGTCCAAGAATTTCGCCGTAAAAGCCGCCGCGTATGGATTCGAGGGAGTTCGGATCGACGGAAACGACGCGGTCGAGGTTTTTGAAACCACGCAAAAAGCCGTGAAGAAGGCGCGGAAAGGGGACGGCCCGACGTTTATTGAAGCGGTCACGTATCGCATGGGAGGGCACACGACTTCCGACGACCCGGCGCGATACCGAGATCCGAAAGAGGTGGAGGCCTGGGCCAAGAAAGACCCCGTCGATCGGTTGAGAAAACATCTGGAAAAGAACAAACTATGGAACAAACAGCAGGAGAAGCAGCTGGAAGAGGAATTCACGACCGAGCTGAACGCGGCCATTGAACGGGTCGAAAAACTGCCTCCCCCTCCGCTGGAATCGATGTTCGAGGATGTCTACGCGGTGATGCCTCCGCATCTCCAAGAGCAGCGCGACCAGGCCCTGGCGCGCCACGCGAAGTAAGCGAAAGGAAACCGAAATGGCAAACGCACCTATGAAGAAAGATGTGGTCGTCATCGGAGGAGGTCCCGGAGGGTACGTGGCCGCCATCCGCCTGGGACAGTTGGGGAAGTCGGTCGCCTTGGTGGAAAAAGAGCAGGTCGGAGGGGTCTGCCTGAACTGGGGATGCATCCCCTCCAAGGCGCTCATCCACATCGCCAAGCTTTACGAGGAGATGAAGAACGCCGAAGAGATCGGAATCACGTGCAAGAACATCGCCATCGATCTCAAGAAAGCCCAGGCGTGGAAAATCGGCGTTGTGAAAAAGCTCACCACTGGAGTGTCACAGCTTTGCAAGGGTCTCGGTGTTGAAATTCTCAAAGGCACGGCGGATTTCGAAACGCCGAATCGCGTTTCCGTGAAGGGATCCAACGGGGGCGCGCAAACGGTCGAATTTACGAACGCGATCGTGGCCACCGGCTCGCGGCCGATCGAAATTCCCGGCTTCAAAATCGACGGCAAACAGGTCGTCGATTCAAAGGACGCACTCGATTGGACGGAGGCGCCGAACAGAATTCTGATCGTCGGCGGGGGCGTGATCGGAATGGAAATCGGGATGCTTTATCAAAAATTCGGAACAAAAGTGACCGTCGTCGAAATGTTGGACCAGCTTCTTCCCGGCACCGATGCCGATATCGCCCAGTTTCTCATGATCGCCTGCCGAAAGAGGGAGATAACGGTTCATCTTTCGAGTAAGGCTTTGGGCTGGGAAAAGAAAAAGGACGGCCTCCATGTCAACGTCGAAACCCCGAAGGGAAAGGTGAACGTCGTCTGCGACGTCATTCTTCTTTCGGTGGGCCGCAGTCCAAACGGAAAGGGTGTCGGACTGGAAAGAATCGGCGTCCGGGTCGATGCCAAGGGCGCTATTCCGGTGAATCAAAAACTTCAAACGAGCCTTCCGCATATATTCGCGATCGGCGATGTGGTCGGCCCGCCGCTCTTGGCGCATAAGGCTTCGAAGGAAGGCCTGGTCGCGGCGGAAGTCATCGGGGGCAAACCGGAAGTCTACGACGTTCAAGCCATGCCGGCGGCCGTATTTACGGACCCTGAAATCGCCACCGTGGGAATGAGCGAAGAGGACGCCAAGCGAAAGGGGTATTCGACGTTCACCGGCAAGTTCCCCTTTGCCGCGTCCGGGCGGGCGGTCTCCACCGGAGCGACGGAAGGATTCGTGAAAGTCGTAGCGGAAAAGGGGACGAATCTTCTCCTCGGTGTTCAAATTATGGGGCCCAGCGCGGCGGATTTGATTAGCGAAGCGACGCTGGCGATTGAAATGGGGGCCAGCGTGGAGGATCTGGCGCTCACGGTCCATCCGCATCCGACCCTCTCGGAGTCGGTAATGGAAGCCGCTGAGGCGGCGCACGGGAAAGCAATTCATACGGTCAATCGCACTCCATCGCAGGTGACCCGTGCCCATGGCACTGTCTAACGCGGATTAGTCATGAGGGAAACGTTGAATTCGCCGCATCTCTGCGTTGGGTGCCTGCGAGCGGTCCTCATTTACGTTTCTTGTAAACTCCGGTCCATTCTCGGCGCCCGCCTTGACCTGCAGCGAATTCAAGCGTTTCGAAGTAAATCGATGCGTCTCGTGAACAATGGGAACTAGAAATAAACTTAGAATTATTTCGGGGAAAGACGAAACGCCGTTAAAGGCCGCTTCCTGGAAACCGGCGCCGCTCGACAAACGGAAGGCGTATCGCTTCATGGCTCAGGCGCGGGCGCTCGAGGAGCGGCTGATTAAAATGAGCAAATCTTCGGACGGCTACTTCTGGATCGGCGGTCCGGGGGAAGAAGCTTTTAACGTCCCTCTCGGTCTCCTGATCAAGAAAGGGGAAGGCCTCGACTACGACTTTCTCCATTTCCATTACCGTCAGTCCGCGACCATGCTCGCGATGGGGATGGAAATCATCGATCAGATTCGCCAGATGGCCAATCGGGTGACGGACCCGTTCTCGGGCGGCCGGAATTTCGCAAATCATTACTCTTGGAAAAAATGGAACGTCGTTCCGGTGACCTCCCCCATCGAAGTGCAATACTCCGTGGCGCCGGGAACGGCACTGGCCCAGCTCCGTCACGGCGGAGACGGCATTACAATCGTGACCGGAGGAGACGCGGGAACCGCCGAGGCCGACTTTCCGACCTGCTTGAACTGGTCGAGCCGCCCGGGGCGAGAGCTCCCGATCTTGATTATCGTGACGAACAACAAGTACGGAATCTCGACACCCTATAATGAGGTTCACGCCGACCGAGTCATCGCCCGCCGCGCGGAACCGTTCGGAATCAAATGCGACACCGTCGACGGGAACGATCTTGTGGCATCCTACGACAAACTCAAGGAGGCTATGGCGTACGTTCGAAAGGAACGAAAACCGTTCCTTTTGGAGGCTTACGTCTCCCGGCTCCACGGCCACAGCTCCTCTTCCGGCGCCTTGCGCGTCACGAATGAAACCGACTGTTTGACGGAATTCGAGAAGCAGCTGGTGAAAGAAAAGCTCTTTACGCCGGCCGAATGCGAACAGATTCGAAAAGATTCCGCCGACGAGGCGTTCGAAGCTCTCAAGAAAGTCCGCCAAGAGCCGTTTCCCGATCCGGCCACCATCTATGATCACATTTTCTCGGACTGAACCATGGCGACGATAGCTCAAGCGATTCGAATGGCTCTGCACGTCGGTGAGACCCGTCTCGGCGTGAAAGATATTTTCGGCGAGGACGTCGGCCCGCCGCTGGGAGGGGTGTTCACCTGCACGCAAGGACTGAAGACGGCGTGGAATTCCCCGTTGGACGAGAGAGGGATCGTCGGCACGGCGTTCGGCCTGGCCCTTGCGGGGCAGCGACCGGTGGCGGAGATTCAATTTTGCGATTACATCTTCAATACGATCGACCTTTTAAAGATGGCCGGGAACTGCCGATGGAGCGGCAACGGCGACTGGGAAGTTCCATTGGTGATGATGACGCCGGTCGGCACCGGAATTCATGGGGCGGTTTATCATTCGCAATCGTTCGACGCGATGGCGACTCATATGCCGGGCTGGAAAGTCGTTTTTCCTTCGAACCCGATTGATACGTACGGACTTCTGATTTCCGCCATTAAAGATCCGAATCCAGTCATGTTCCTTTACCCCAAAGCGTTGATCCGGGTTCCCGGCGAAGAGCGGATTCCCGGCGAACCGGAAGACGCCAGAGCGCTTTCTCAAATGATCGACGCCCCGTTGGGGGACCGGACGAAGTGGACACCGAAGTGGCCCGACCTGCCCGACTTTGAAATCCCAATCGGCAGCGCCAAACTTTGCCGCGAAGGAACGCGTCTCACAGTCGTGAGTTACGGCCGAACGCTCCCGCTCTGCGTGAAAGCGGCCGATAAACTTCGCGACGAAGCCGGTATTTCCGCCGAAGTCATCGACCTTCGAACCCTCTTTCCGTACGACTGGCCGGCGATCAAGGGTTCGGTTCAGAACACAAAGCGGATTCTGGTCGTCAACGAAGATACCGAGGTCACAAACTTCGGCGAACATCTGGTTCGCAAAGTGGTCGACGAATGCTTCTATGACTTGGAGGCTCCGCCGAAACTCCTGGCGGGCGCGAACACGCCCGGTGTAGGCCTGGCTTGGCCGCTCGAAGAAGCGTCGGTGCCCCAGGAATCGACGATCGAACAGGCGATGCGCGAAGTCGCTTCGGCGCAACCATAAGTCGTACCGAGTTTCGATTCCGTTCGGGAGCGCCATAGCCAGCTGAGTAGAACATGACCATATAGAAACTCGGGTACTTCTCTGTTCGAAAAATACGTAGCATCGGACGTGATGGACAACCAGTTAATTGCCAAGCTTGTGCGGAACCTGGATTTCTGGAGGATCCCAGGGAGCACCAAGTATTACGCTATCGTTCGGGGTCTCAGTTTTTACCTTGTACCCCTTTGGAATCTGAAACAATGACTTCTCAAACGTTTCTTTTTGTACTTCCGACAACGCAAAACTATACCGGCTCTCTTGTTGGCCGGTATTTATATCGTTCGAGACTATTGACTGATATTCAAGAACAAGTCCGAGTTTAGGCACATGAAACAGGACCTCTGAAGACCGTCCATATTTCAGCATTTTTAAAACGGGTCGCAGCTCTCTCTCAAAACGCTCGCTCACGCAGGCCGTTTCCTGATCATTTTTGACAATTCTTTGAAAAATGCTGCATTCGTAGTTCGCAATATTCTTTTTCGTATTTTTTGGCTCCCTTG